>WRBH01000001.1 GCA_009784665.1 Bacillota bacterium
ACGGCGGCGGCCTCTTCCTCGACTATTCTTGGAAATTTCTTGCTTATCCCAAAACTATTTAAAATTTCACGAATCTCATCATTTTTTATATCCTCATTACCACCTTTAATCGCCTGAATAGATAATGCAGAATAGCCGTTGCTCTTTCTTTTACCACTGCCGTTCTTTTCTTGCTGTTCACCCCGTCTTCTTGTATGTTTCAGAACTCTTTCTTTTTGTATATCAATTCTTCGTCTTTTCAGATTTATTCCAACAAGTTCTCTTTTTCCATTAGCCAAGTGCTTAACAGTAACTGTATCACCAGATTTGACATCCCATCCACTAAGCGACTCATTCCATCCGCGTTTTTCGTTCTTAACAAAAAAATTGCCGTGTGCATCCACTTCGACAATCCCCCTTATTATTTCTTCATATTCTGCTACTTGGTTCTCCTTCTCTTCTCGACGACGCTGCATTCTCTCTTTCGCCAATCTGGCGTCGTTGTCATTTTTTTTCTTCTTCCTGTCCTGTGCTAACACCCGATTTCTTTGTCGCCCTTCACGCTGCTGTCTTTGTGCTTCTTGCTTATTAAGTGCATTCATATTACATGATAACCTATAGGTTGAGCTTTGTCAAGATGTGTGCTAGATTAAAGATATGGATTTCATTACACTTCGTTCGGCACTTAAGAACGGGACCGCTCTAATCTATGCCTTACATGGTACGGATATATTTTTGATAAACAAGGCAGTTGAAATGATTTCCGCAGGTGCGGTAATTGACAGATTCAATGACGAAAACTCGGTCCAAGAAATCATCACGAGTGCGAACACTTTCGACATGTTCGGTGGAAAAAGAGTTGTGTTAGTTAGGGGGGTTGATGAAAAATTCCTAAAAAACAAAGATTTTACGAAATATGTTGCCTCCCCAAATCCAAATACAACATTGATTCTGGTCACAACAACGGACAAAGTAAAGGGCGTCGAGGTGGTAAACTGCAGTCCTCTGCAAGGTGACATCCTGTTTAAATTAATCGCAAAACAATTCCAAGATAAGGGCAAAAACATCACCTCAACTGCCGCGACACAACTAGCAAGATTGTGCAATAATGATTTCGCCAAAATTTCAAACGAAATTATTAAACTAGTAAATTTTTCAGAAAAAGAATTAATAGATGTCGAATTAGTGGAAGAATTAGTCTCTAAGGAAGAAGAATTCCAAACATACGAATTTTCAAATGCTGTACTTAAAAGAGATTTCGTGACTGCGAATAAAATTCTTGAGACCTTGGCCGTAAGCGGTGTTGAAGATTATGCGGTGTTCGGCGGTTTAGTTGGAACCTTGAGGCGAGTATTTTATTCGTTATTAACAAAAAGCTCGCAAGATAATGTAGCAAAGTTTTTAAAAGTCAATCCATACTCGATCATGTATACGCGAAGGGACTATAAACACTTGACTGGGCGAATCGCAATATTGTACTCATCTGCTCTAGACCTGGAGTACAAAATAAAAAGCGGACAGATGTCTGCCCGCTCTGCGATTGATTTAATCCATATCATGGCGGTCCTTGATACCCCGCTCGATAAGTAAGGCTGATAAGGTAATCCCAATACCCAACAGAAATGTAATCGCTGCGATGACTAGCCATTGCTCGAACCATCCTACCCAATACTGGTTCGCCGTCCAGATGTATAATATTACCGCAGCAACAATTGTTAATATCAGAACAATAATCGCTAATACAAATTTAAATGAGTTATTCATGTAGATATTATATCACAAAGTGTTAAATTTTGTCAAGACCTAACTAGGACAGGTGTATCCATTCTTTCGAGGCCCAGCCCAAGTGACGGTTCCAGAACACATAGTACCAATCCCCCTGCTCGCCAAGTATCAGCAAATGAGATCCATTCGGCATCTGGGCTATGATATCCGCACGCAACGACGGCTGTTGACGCAGATTCAAGTTTGATCCATGCGTCCGAACTTGGGCTATCTTTACGGCGGGTGGTGGCGTCGTCGGAGGAATTGTACCAATAGGTGGAATTGGCATCACTGGTGGTATCTCTGGGTATATTGGTGGGAAAACAGGTGGGGTGACTTGAGGCTCGTTGCGACAGATACATATAAACTGTGATGACGCCCAACCGTTCCAGAAATCAAACCTAATTGGAGTGAAACCATCTCGTTCGGCCCCAGTTACAATAATTTGAGTATTTCTAGGTAGAGTAAACATTACCGGGCCATTTGGAGCGTTGCGAATGTTAACCGCGGTCTCGGTAGTGCAAACGGTGGCCCAGCGGAATCCACGGAAGCTGTATCCTTCTGCGGTGACCTGACCCCTTGTACATGGTGCCACATATGTTAATCCAAAGTATCTGACCAGTGCCTTGACATATGCCTGTGCTATGTTTTGTATATTCGTCTGGATCCACCTAGCATCCTTTTCATTGTCGTGGAAGGCCGTGTAGCTCATCACCGCTGGCATTCGGGTTCTCTGCAACTCGGGCTTATTTCTGTTCGGGACGATTGTTGCACGCGATGGCTCGTAATAGATTCTGCTGAATTCATCCGCAATATCTTGGGCTAATCTCCTACCGTTAGTTGATGTCTCCCAGAAATAATTCCTATTTCCAAACGCAGCCCCTGGGGTTGGTGAAGCGTTACTGTGTATTCCTAGGTAAACATCTGCCCCGTACGCATTGGCTGCATTGATTGCCTCTTGCATCGTTGCCCCGTCCCGTACCCGCTGGAATTCTATCCCATTTGTATGCAGTAATGGCTCCATCGCATCGGCGATAAGTCTCATCAATTCCTTTTCGTTTACTCCAAGCACAGTTGGATTAAAGTCCTCCTGTGACGGACTTAGAAAAACTCGTGGCATTATGTATCCTCCTTTTTCAAGATATTCCACTATATGTTCCGCCTTGACAATTTGTGTTTAAGACACTTATACTTAGGCGATGAAGAAGCGATCTAAGATTTTACTCCATACCCCTTTCTGTGAGCACATCGCAGAAAAAAAAGCGTCAGCAACAGAGGCGATTACAGAAACTCCTTTTGACATATTTGGAGAAGACCGCCCAGACAGAAGACAATTACCTCTTGAAGTAACCAAACTTCAAGAGGAACTGCTTTCGGTTGGACTATATAGTTAAGGCCGAGGTATTGCAAAATAACGAAGAAAAAGATATACTTTAGATATGAAAAAAAATATCTGCTTGTTTGGCAGGTCAGGAATTGGAAAAACAACACTTACACGCAAGTTGTGTGACTTTTTAGGATATGAGCCTTTAGTAACCTCGCAAATCCTATTGGAATACGCGACGGTTGATGAAAGATTTGGGGACGAACTTAGTATCTTGGTTAAAAACAATGATATGATTCCCCCACATTTTCTGGAGCATGCACTTGATCTTAAATTACGAAATCTTGACCTTGAAAGTGGGTTTGTGGTGGATAATCCTATGTATAAGGCCCAATATGATATTTATAAAAGTTTCGTTGGTCTGGATTATAACTTTTTACTGGATGCCAGTTCCGATGTCGCGGAAAGCCGCTCGCAAAAAGATGATGAAAAGAAACTGAAGCGTGAGAAATTTTTCAATATTCATACTGTTCCGCTTATTCATCACCTGGGCACTGATATTATTACAATTGATGCTAGCCAAGACCAGGAGTCTGTTTTTGAGCAGGTATTGCAAATTTGCTGTCGAAACGATATACTATTAGGATGAAAGTAATAGGCGTTTGCGGTAAAAGCGGCAGTGGCAAAAGCACTTATGCAAGAAAACTAAGTAGAGATACAAAATCTCTTCTTGTTGATGTTGATAAGATTGTTCATGAGTTGCTGGAAGTTGAAAGAATCAGACTAGCTATTGCTGAACTAGTCAAGGTCGACAGCAGCTTCACCCGCAAGGAGCTGGGCAATGCATTGTTCAGTGATAAACAGCTGATGAATGCTTATAACGAGATGCTATACAAGGAAATCAAGCTTGTCTTGGATAGGCTGCTGTCCGCTGCCGAGAGTGGTGGTGTTGATGTTATTTTGGATTGGGCACTACTGCCAATGACTAAATATTACGACATGTGCACCGAAAAGCACCTGATAAAAAAGAGTTTGGACGACCGAAAAAAATCTGTCCTAAAACGCGATGATATAACCGAGGAATATTTCCAGAAGAGAGAGAATAACGCCCTACAATATGACGAGGCTAAGTTCGATAAAGTAATTGAGATGGAATTTAAAAACAAAGGATTCTTGGCAGGAACATTTGATCCCCTAACAATGGGCCATTTAGATATCGCGATGCAAGCAAGAAAAGATTTCGACGAGGTTATCATAGGGATTGCAATCAATCCCGAAAAGAGACGCAGATTTGACAAGGACTCGATGCAACATGCAATCTTGCAGGCCGCACGCGACTATAACCTGGACAATATAGATTGCGTTGTCTATCCTGGATTCACGGGCGAGAAAGCACTAGAGCTGGAGTGCTATACATTGATTAGAGGCTCGCGAAACGATACTGACATGGCTTACGAAAAACCGATCGCTGATTTTAACAAACAAAGGTTTGGATTGGATACGGTTTATTATTCTCCCCCTCAACACTTGCAAGATGTAAGCAGTTCGAAAATAAAAGAAATGATGCGGAATGGCCAATCAATCGAGGGGTTGGTGCCAAAAGCGGTTTACGAACTAGTGCATTGAGGAGAAGGATATAAAATTTAGAGTTCTGGGCAATCAAGCACCATTTAAACACAGAAATCGAACATGAGTGTCTTGTAATTGCTTTTTCGCTGTGATATACTCGCCACATGATTTCAACATGTAAGATGGAACAAACGCTTAGACATCCAATGAAAGATGCGGAATTATACGCCCATGATTGGGATAGCTATTTCGAAAAAGATAAATTCTATAACCTTCCCACACCCACCCGAAGGGAGAAATCCGAAGTACAGACTCATGTGTCTGCGGAATGCCATTTTGAATGCGATGCCCCAATTCGGAAATACACTCGTATAGGATTTGAGGTAAACTGTGCACAAGCCAGAAAAAGGGATTGTTTAAAAAAACAAATTTTAGCAAAAGAAATCTTTTCAGAAATTACTGATTCAATAACTTCATTAAATCAGTAATTTCCCTTATATATTTTCCCGCTCTTGATAATTGACATCTTGACTAGTACTTCCATTGCATCAATACAGTAGTCGGGCAGGTCAAAGTTTTCAAAAAAGTAAGATAATTCCGTGCAACCAATCACAATATAATTCGCACCGCTTTCGGTCATTTTCTTGACCAAGGACATGAAATGCTTAAAGTTTCCTGTACCTGTTTTTTTGATTTGGTCGTAGATGATACTCATAGTCTTTTTTTGAAGCTCATGCCCGGGTTCAATTACATTAAAACCTTGTAACTTTAGGGCATTTGAATAAAGTCCCGTTTTAATTGTAGTATCAGTTGCCAAGATGCCGACGGTTGCGTTTCTTTTCCCCGCCAGCTTTTTTATATATCTTGCGGTTTCATCAATCATGTTTATTATTTTGATTTTTGTACCGCACTGCATCTTTTTATGATGAATGTGGGCGGTGTTGCATGGCATGACGATGTTTTTGACTCCCAACATCTGCAGATGCTCTACCTCCTTTTTCAACCTTTTAAGCGTTGGGAACATTCCCCCTGAACGGTCCTGGATTGTCGAACAATTCAAGACCACCGACTCTATATGCTCTTGATCTGTACTTGCCTGGGTTTGCGTAACAATCCTGTCAAAAAAGATTGCCGTTGCCTTTGGTCCCATGCCCCCAATAATGCCAAGTTTCTTCATTGTTCACCCCCTGGATCCTTAGAAAAGGATCCTATGACCAGTTTCGTGTATTTTTTCATTAGATGTAATATGGCTGGGTCGAATTTAACATAGCGGTTTAATGTGCCCGCGTTTGTTCCGACAAAGCTATGGTCTACCCAAAATAGGTCTTCACTTACAAACTGGGGCAGGCTCGATAAAAATTCGCTGAATGGGTTTAATGTGCCATATTCGCAATGTAGCTTTTTTGATGTTTCCTCGCTTGCCCGACATGCAAGTTGCTTGCCCCCGCCGAATTCGTGTTTTAGGGCGTACTTGACCTCTCGCAAGTTCAAGAGCTTGTTTCCTGGGATATGTACCATGATTGCTCCTGCACTGCTTGTATCCAATAGGCTTGTCTTCATTTCGTTGCCCAATGCATAACCTCTTGTAAATGACGCGTCCTCGCATGAGAGGACATTCCTTTGTGTTGCTTGGATGTCAAGCAACTCGTCGCAAAAAAGCAATTTGCCGTATTCGCCCTCTGGGATAATTACCGATCGGTAGCCAGGGGGAATAATTATTTTACTGTTCATTTTTTGTACTCCTTTTTTAAAATCGTTTGGACAAAGTCAAATCCCACAAAAAAAGCTCCGCAACCCTTTATGTTTTGGGTTACGGAGCGTCTCAGTTTAATTGCGGCTTACAAATTGATATTATTCATTTTCCCTACGCAAAAATCTGCACTCGGCAACCCGAATGCGTTATTATTCATCGTGAAGAATGACTTGTCCATGGGATTATTATATGTTGATATAACCCATTTGTCAATCCCATGGTTGTTGTATATAATTAAGTGTGAAGAAGATTTATAGTGAAACAGCTAAGACTAAGCGATCGAAGGAAGTTTATATGGATAATGCCGCGACAACGCCCTTGGACGAGGGGGTGTTGAATACTATGTTGCCGTTTTTAAAGAGAGACTTTGGAAACGGGGCAAGTCTGCATACCTGGGGTCGAACCGCAGGTCGTGCAATTGAAGTGGCACGCAAACAAGTAGCAAAAAAAATTGGGGCGGACAAGGACGAGATTTATTTTACATCTGGGGCGACGGAGGCAAATAATTGGATTTTAAATGCCTATAAGGACAAGGGCAAAATCGTTGTGTCCCGAATTGAACACCCATCTATAATTGAAACATGTCAGGCATTCGAAAAGGAGGGTATCGAGGTTGAATATATAGATGTCGACGAATATGGGCAGGTGCAACTGGGCGAACTGGAAAAAACCCTTAAAACTGGGGTAGCGTTGGTCAGCATTATGATGGCGAACAATGAAGTTGGAACGATCCAGCCTATTGCACAAATCGCGGAGTTATGTAAGCAATATAAAGTGCCATTCCATACTGACGCAACACAAGCCGTAGGAAAAATGGAGGTGAATGTTAAAAAGCTTGGTATCGATGCGTTGAGTTTTTCGTCACATAAATTATTTGGCCCGAAGGGGGCGGGTGCATTGTATGTCCGCAAGGAACTGTTGGGTCTTGTCAAACGAAAGGATGCAGCCCCATTGGTGAACTTTCCTGCCTTTATTCGTGGCGGATTTCAGGAAACTGGCCTGCGTGGAGGGACACAAAACACAGCGGCGATTGTGGGATTCGGCACAGCAACAGAAATCGATCACCAGCCCGAGTATGTCCGCGAGTTACGCGATTATATGATTCAACGAATCGAGAACGAAATTCCAAACGCATTCCTGAACGGCCCCAGGACCAAGAGGTTATGCAATAATGTTAACTTCTCGTTTAAATCTATCGAAGGCGAAAGCATCCTTATCATGCTGGACTTTGCCGGTATTGCTGTTTCAACAGGCAGTGCATGTTCGTCCGTGAATTTGGAACCATCCTATGTCTTGTTTGCCATGGGCGTAGATGTAGAGCTAAGCATGGGGTCTGTGCGATTTACACTATCAAAACACAACACTCGCGAAGAAGTCGATTATGTCGTAAATGAATTAAAAATAATCGTAGAAAAATTAAGGGCAATGTCGCCCCTTGAATAAATTATCTTACCATATCTTGATACAGTGCCTCATTCGCCTCGTATTCGTCGTATTGTGCATCAAATTCGGTATCTGGCGGAAACGCAAATGGGACTTCTATATCTGCCTCCTCCCAAAGTCCTTGCCGAGCTGTTTTGAAATCGATTTTTTCAAGGTAGCTAATTAACCCACTAAAAAACTCACCTGTTTGCCCAAGATGTGCGGCAAAGGCCAATATTTCGTCCATGTTGTATCCTTGCTGGATATATGGAGTCGCAAAAGCCTCTTCGTTAATAAAGTGAAATTCATCCTCTAGCTCGAAACCGTCTTTAAACATTTTGTCCTCCTTGTATGTCCCACATTATATACGCAAAACTCCTCGTTGTCAATACTGCAGATTTAGGCTATGATTATAAAATGTACAGTGATGAAACATTAGAGAGATTCAAGGCAGTTAAAAACATGGGCAAAATCGCGGATGCAGACGCAATCGGTGAGGTGGGCAATGTATATTGCGGCGACATCATGAGGCTGTATCTCAAAATTGACAAAGTCAAAGACATCATCTTGGATGCCAAATTTAAAACCTTTGGCTGTGTTGCGGCGATTGTTTCTATGGATATGGCATGTGAAAAATTAAAAGGGCTTACCCTAGACGAAGCACTTAAAATAACAAATAGAGATGTCCTTTCTCTGATGGGGGCGAATATTCCAAAGCAAAAGATCCACTGCAGCGTCATGGCACAGGAATCTATCGAAGCCGCCATTAAAACATACCGTGGCGAACCCTTCACGCCCCACGACCACCACCACTAAATATCTCCAAGTCACCATTAACATGACCGTAGGCTACGGGCTTTGACTTGCATAGGTCATCGAACGCCCTGCTGTGCGACTTGGCCTCCATAAGAAGTTGTTCAAACTTTTCCAGCACTTCCTCCCCAGAGGTATCGGATCTCTTCGCCTTGCATATTTCCAAGGGGTTGTCCCTTAAATACACTTTCCTTTCATCTCCTGGCCAGTCGCCATCGTTTTCGTCAAAGCTGTTGGCACTTACCAATTCGCACGACCATATTCTCTTGTAATTGTACAAATTAAAACAATACGCTTGACCTTCTCCCACATATTCAACTGCCCTGTCTAACCACTTGACGAATTTTTTTGGTTTTATCATGTGACTAGTTTATCAACCCAATACGATTTTTGTCAAATTCGAGAATCACCCTGCACGACCATCAATAGTCTTGTTCTTTGCCGCGTGCATAATATTCTTTCAAAGAAATTTGACCACTCCAGTATTTCTCAAAATCATAATCCTCTTTATGTCTTCTGTCTTCTTCGGTCTTATGCCTTTCTATCGCTTCGTGTTCTTCTTGTTCTCTTAATTTTCTTCTCGCATCAGTTATGCTATCGTTACGGAAAAAACCTATTACAGGAATTATCTTCTTATTTGCCTGTTTCTCAAGAATTTCACGATATCCTTTGGTCATAAAGCAAGTATCGCCTATTTCGATTCAAATGTCAAGAGCGATATTGAAAAGGGGGCTGGTTACTATATATAGTTGATATGGGTTGGGACTTGTACTATATCTTGTGGTGTGATACTATAGATGAAAGGGAGGTAGTGTGAGTAAGAAGGTGAAGAAAAGGGACGGGAAAATTCAAAAGTACAATCGTAAAAAGATTGCAGATGCCATATTCAAGGCCGTTAAGGATTGTGGCGGAACTAACAGGCAACGCAGCGACGAGATTGCAATTGCGGTCGAGGAGGAGTTACTTGCGACTTTCGCTGGCAAGAACTATCCAACTGTTGAACAAGTCCAAGATATCGTGGAGAGGCACTTGATAAAAGCCGGCCACGACCAAGTCGCTAAAGCTTACATTTTGTATCGTGAAAAACGCCGTCAAGCCCGTGAACACGAGGCCTTACGAAAAGCAACAACCGAAACCTTCAATACCTACCTAGGTGGTGATGACTTTGCCATCAAAGAAAACGCAAACCAACAGCGTTCCGTGATGGGCCTCATGAACTTTATTCGTGAGGAATTTACCAAAGGCTACTGGCTTAACGATGTTTATCCGGCAGACATTGCAGATGCACACAAGACGGGAGCATTCCACTTGCATGACCTTGGCTTCTATGGAGCGTACTGTGTTGGCTGGGATGTTAAACAAATTCTGATGATGGGCTTTACTGGTGTCCCGGGGAAAATCTCCTCTGCGCCGCCAAAGCACCTGCGAACCGCGTTAGGCCAAATTGTTAATGCAACATTCACTTTCCAAGGCGAAACCGCAGGAGCACAAGCCTGGTCATCGTTTGACACTTACCTGGCACCGTTTATCCGTTACGATAACCTGGATTACAAACAAGTAAAACAAGCTATCCAAGAATTTGTATTTAACATGAATGTGGCAACAAGAGTTGGATTCCAATGTCCATTCAGCAATATAACTCTAGATATTACCTGCCCAAAAACACTTGCCGAAGAATTCGTTATCATCGGCGGCGAGATGCAAGGGGAAACTTATTCCGAATTCCAGGCCGAGATGGACATGTTCAACCTGGCGTTCTGTGAAGTTATGAAAGCAGGTGATGCGTCTGGCAGGGTCTTTTCATTCCCTATCCCAACAATTAACATAACTCCACAACTGAAATGGGATAGCCCAGTCATGGATGCAATAATGGACATGACAATCAAGTACGGGATTCCTTACTTTGCAAACTTTATTAACAGTGACCTCGATCCAGAGGACGCCGTTTCTATGTGCTGTCGTCTGCGCTTGGATGTATCCGAACTGCGAAAGCGTGGAGGTGGATTATTCGGGGCAAACCCACTGACTGGCTCGGTTGGGGTCGTCACCATTAATTTGCCACAATTAGCCTTTCTGTCAGCAAACGAGATGGAATTCTTCATCGGACTTGATCGTTTGGCCAACATGGCAAGGACCAGTCTAGAAATTAAGCGTAAAGTCGTCGAGGAACAAACTGATCGTGGCTTGTACCCATATTGTGCCTACTATCTGCAAGGCGTAAAAGATCGCAGTGGCGGGTATTGGGCAAACCACTTCAGCACCATTGGTATAGTTGGAATGCACGAAGCAATCCTGAACCTTTTTGGTGAAGGGTATGGCCTTGACACACAACATGGGCACGAATTTGCGATAAGGGTTCTGAACTTCCTGCGTACAAAAATGCAACAATACCAAGAAGAGACTGGTAACATCTATAACTTGGAGGCTACCCCTGCCGAGGGTGTTGCGCCCCGCCTTGCAAAGATGGATAAAACGCGTCACCCAAAAATCATCACCAGTGGCGGGGACTCCCCATACTATACAAACAGCACACAGATGCCAGTGGGATTCAGTGACGATATCTACAAAACCGTCAAGTTGCAAGACGAACTGCAATCCCTGTACACTGGCGGAACAGTTCTGCATGTTTATATGGGTGAGAGGCTGGAAGACATCGATACCGCAAAAAACTTCATTCAAAAAGTATTCAGCAACAGTAAAATGCCCTACCTATCTCTGACACCAACTTTCAGTATCTGCTGTGACCACGGTTACATCAAAGGTGAAGAGTGGAATTGCCCAACATGTAAGAGGGAAACCGAGGTCTGGAGCCGAGTTGTAGGCTTCTTGCGTCCTGTGCAAAACTATAATGCAGGTAAAACCCAAGAATACAGAGATCGTATCAAGTTCATAGTCAAGGATGATAAAACAACAGAAAAAAAGGTGGCTTAACCACCTTTTTTCTTTTTAAGCCGGTCGTATACTCGTACTCCTATCTTGAATTGACTAAGGTCCAGCTGTTGAATTTCTGCAGTCAAATCCCTGAAGGGCTTATCCCTTTCTTCTGCCCATTTTTTTGTTTCTGGGTTTTCGCTTGCTTTTGCCTTATCCAAGGATTCCCTGTTTCTTTCCAGCCACTTGTTGTGTATTATATCCCCCACTGTCGCATCATCATTATACCCAGCACAAATAATATCGGCGATGACTTTTCCAGCCTCCAAGTTCTCGTGTTGCCAATCTTTGCTTAGCTGCTCGAATGTCGCATTTGCAATGTCTATCTCGAATCCGTCTTTTGCTTGCCTGACAAAAATAGGAAGATTGCCTTTAAAGCATTTACCGAATTCTTTGTCTTTCACCGTTTTCCATCTAGGGTCGTATGTCCCGTCCGCGAGCAACCTAGTAATCCTCCACTCGTCGTGCAGGCGGCTGCCTATTATCTGGGACAAAATTACAAGGTTCATGTTGAATAGTATCATGTTCGCTGGGTTGACGCAACAGCATCGGTAATGGTATGATTGAATGTGGTTAAAATAGCAGGGTTCCAAAAGAATAGCTTTATTGATTACCCAGGAAAGATCGCCTCGGTGGTATTTTTAGGCGGATGCAATATGCGATGTTATTTCTGTCACAACTTTGAAATTTTGACACAAAAATCCAATGTCAAAGATTTTAATGAAGTAATTGCAGAGCTAGAAGAACAACTGGAATTTATTGACGCAGTAGTTGTCAGCGGAGGCGAACCAACCCTGCACCCACATATCCGCGAAATTTTACAAAAGATTAAGGACTTGGGCGTTTTAATTAAACTGGATACTAATGGCTCAAATCCCGAAATGTTACGCGAATTTGTGGAAAGCAACATGGTGGACTATGTTGCCATTGATGTCAAATGTGCGTTCGACCGAGAAAAAATAGTCCAGGGAATTACAGCACTAGGTAACAAAATCTTGCAATCAATTGACTACCTGATAGGACAGGACAAGGTCGATTATATGTTCAGGACAACACTTGCCCCTGCCCTAGATGAAGATGATCTATTGGCAATCGCCGAGATGATAAAGGGGGCAAAGACATATCAACTGCAACAGTTCATACCAAACGAGAACTCGGAGGAATCCTGCTTTGGAGGTCTGCAGCCATTCACAAAACAGCAGGTTGAAGAATTCGCAAAATTATTCGAAGGAAAGGTCGAAAAGGTTTTGATTCGCGGTTTTTGATGTGATAAACTGAGCTGTGGCGAAAAATAAGAAAAAACAAAAGAATACCGACTTGCAAAAAGCAAAGCGGGCACCGAAACAATACTCGGTTGACCCGCGTCTTGATCGTGCCTATTCGCGGAATATTCGCTGCCCTTACTGCAAAGCATTAATCGCTAAATGGACAACGACCTGCGTCCAGTGTGGAATCACAAAAGAAGAAATTGTTTATGCTTCACACCAGGACGCAAAGGCCGTCATCAACAAGGCCGAAAAAGGAAAAGTTCTGTGGACAAAAACAATCCCGGTCGACTTGAATTTCCGCAAGTTTATGTTGCTACTTATCTTTTTGGGCGTATTTGGAGCACATAACTTCTATGTCGGACGAAAGGTTCGCGGGTGGATTATACTTTGTTCGACATTATTGCTGATATTTTCATCCCTGTTCTTTTATCATCCGAATTTTGACCTAGGAACTCCTGGCCATCCATGGCGAGAAGCGTTCCCAGGGTCAGTAATCTTCCCCTTTGATATGCCAGGTATAATCGCAATTGTTGTATGGTTCGTAGACTGGTTTGCTGCAGTAGTGTTCAGCAGTTTCAAATATCCAATACGAATCAAGGGGAAGGATGGTCCATTTGATGCCCCTAAACCTCAACCTCCTGAACAGCATCTTGCATCTTCCTTAACGCCTGATTAAACCACCTAGATTCCGTTGGATAACTAACACCAGATAATACAAGGCTTGATCCACGAACCAGCTTGATGGTTTCCAAGCTTCTATCTATAACGCTTTTGATTTCCTCATCTGTGAATTCCCTGTTCCCATGTATTTCTCTCAATTTATTGACAGCGAAGGATATAAGTAATCGATTTTGATACAAGCAACGCCCGCGGACATCTATTCCAGTTTCTTGTAACATTTTCCGCATAGCATTCCTCGCACCGCTGACCATGTATGACCATACCTTTGCCCCACCCCCAGGCTCCCAGTTCCGCAAAGCACTTATTGCCGCCACGAACATTATGCCTACTAAATCTTCTGCCTCGTGGTCTACATAAGCGTTTTGTCTTATACTGTACAGATAATTATCCGCGATTCTGTAAAAATACCCATACATAGTTTCATAAAACTTCTCAAACGCCTCGTTAAAAACCGGATGTCCGTTAGGATATTTCTTGGCTATATCCATCATTTCATCTGGTGTCATTAGATTAATTTAACACAAAACGCCCTACTTCGTCAATACTGCCCGCGAATCTATTGACTTCTGACAGTGCTTTTGGCATAATATTGGTATGAATCTAAACACACTCTCGCCCAGTGCGAAAATCGTCAAAACACAGCAGTTAGTGTCTATGGGGGCCTCAGAGCCCTTTAGCGACATCAAGACAATCGGAGTCATTAATACAAGTGAAGCCTGTGATACATCTGTCCAGGTAATCGCAGGTGTCCGAAGTGCAGGCAGTGTTGCTCGTGAATTTTGGCTGCCCGAGTTAGGTGCCTGGAACAAACTTAATCCTTTGACGGCACAATATACCGAGAGTTTCGTCGGCCTGGCAGGGCGTAACCTGCTTGGGCTAGTCAAAACAAACGGCCTCGACGGAGTTGTAATTATTTCATGTTGCCAAGAAACTACGCTTGGACTCCTGATGGGATGCCTGCGAATCAATTGCCCTGTGTATGTGATACCGTCGCATAATCATGGTTTATTCAAGATGTTAGAGGGGCTTGGAATGACTATCGAGAATTATACATATACCCTTGCATCTGCATTCGAAACAGGCAAGCAAATTGTAGAGCGGGCTGTCAAAACACATTCTCCAAAACGATTCTTTACAAAACAAGCCCTGCTTTCGGTTCAGTCTGATATTTCAGGCATGGTAATGGCGGCAAAGCTGGTTCGTGCAAACGATACCAAACTGCCAAGTGACTGGCTCGTCAGTAAAGAAAATGGTAATTTAATGGTTCGCGGCAGTGCCTGTGAAGAAGGAGGCCTTGTCAAGGTTCAGGAGAACTACCCCACACAATTCAACGGACAGGCCTGGGTATATAAGACTTTGGAAGATGCCGATCGTGCGATCAGTGGCGGCCAGATCAAAAACGGAATAGTTGTCTTACAGAACTGTGCTGGCATAAATATCTCGATTATTACTCAAGCAATTGAACAAAAAAATCTTGAATCATCCGTCGCACTTGCAACAGATGGGTATTGCGGTAATCCTACAGCTGTGTTTACGGTTACGCACTGTGAGGGTACTGCTTTTTCGCTTATTCAAACGGGTGATGCCTTAGAAATCGATCTAGGCAAAGGTCGATTTAATACAAATGTAGGAAGCAAAGACATGCGTCAGCGGGAAAAGCGCGGTTCAATTACAAAAAGGGAGCTATACTTCTAGACCCTTGCCGAGCCTATTACATAAAATGCTTCAGGCATGTTACGAAGTGCATTTTGTCGATATAGATATCTCATTTGAAACATTGCCCCTATTATAGTATTTGCGCGATCACGGAGGATTTTTGTTGTTAGATCACATGGAGGATCCCCCTCGACAGTACGCCACCGTGTTCCATTAAGTTCCATCCTGTCATAAAATGTACGGAAGTCGCGAGTCAGGAAGTGTCTGCCACTGGTCATGCATACTCCTGTATAGGTGCTGGTAACAAAGCCAACACCAAGAGACACAGTGGTTGGATCAAGTACAGATACCCCGAGTGTTAATCTGTTATATGTACGAATTCCAAACATGTGGGTAATGGTTGCGTAAATGTCAATGTTCGCCATAAACCTCTCGATTCGGCGTTCAGTTCGATCATTCGGATTTAAAATCATGAATGGCAGCCGCTCGCCCAAAACATTGTTCTCAGCATCCAAACCTGACAGCAATCCTCCTCCTGGATTTCGTGGATCGTTGTATGCGACCATATTAAAGTGGTCCCCATATAAAACAAGAACTGTTGTGTCAGCAAGCATGACAGTTCCACATGGATGACGAGCCAAATCTGGAGTATTTTCCAGGTGCTCCATCAAAATACCAATGCCAATGTCATAGTCATGCAATGCAATCATGTATGACATTACCGCATGGCGAATCTCGGGAAGCCCCATCTTCGGGAAATCTTGAATTAAAATATTCTCGTGATCTTGAATCCATTGTGTGGCCTGTGCAAAATCAGGTAGTGTCATCACAACGGAACTGGTATGTGGAGCGTGTGGAGAAATGTTTAAAACATAGTTAAAAAATGTTCTGTTCGACGGGGCAATATAATTAATCATCTCTCTGAACATTACGCTGTCACTGTTACGACTCATACTGTTATGGATTCTTATCCCTACATGCGTTGTGTCTTTTATCCAGTCGAATCCTTTGTATTGAGGTAAAAAAAACGAGCTGCGACCGTAAAAAGTTCGATGGAAATTATGAATCGCACCGATTTGGTCGTGACCAGCCCTGCGAAATATATGTGGCAGGGATTGCGGCGTTTTCACCCGTGGGAAATTCGACCACATCTCTAATCCTTGAACATGCGAGCCTACAAGGGACACATACTCGGTTATATTCGTCCGTTCATGCCCATAAAACCCATCAACCCATGTTGACATGCCTTGGATTCTGTATAAATTTGGAGTCAATACTGGATGAATAGCATCAAGTTCCACAGTCTCCATCATTAACATAATCATGTTATAATTCTCGTCTAATTGCCATTCGGGTGATAATTCCACCCAATCACTGTGAGAAAATTCTGTGGGCGGCAATTCTGTTGTAAATGTTGGATTGATTCCAGTAATGTGAAGCAAATTTCTAAAATAAAAGGCAAATGACCCGAATCTTCTTAGATAATTCTCACGATGACTGAATTGATTTAACATGAATCGACTGTTATGTTCGTTATCTATCCAGTTTGCATAAACAGGTGGTAAAACCGAGTGATGTACGATCTTGCCACTTAGGGTAATCGTCATAATTAAAATCACCACTACAAAACCCTTAAGGGTGTATCCTGCCCTTATATGTCTTAGTTTCCTCTTTACTATTATGCACGCGGCTATGAACGAGGCCCCAAGAGCAATAAGAAGCCCTAGCTCCAAAAATATCACTAACTGGGCACTTTCCATCGCAAACCAAATCTCTGTAAATGCCATAACATTTTCAAATTGGAAGATTTCGCTGAGATTGCTGGTTGCCCCTATATTTGCCAAGGTCACACCCCCCTGAAGGAAAAGGGCGAATCCAAAAATAGAAATCTGTGCGGTGCGGTTAGGAATACAAGAAATTATAAGGGCAAATACCAACATTACCGCAAACGAGAAGAAAAAACCAGCTGGCATTCCCCACCCCGTCCGTGTAAACATAATAACTTCAAATAATATGCTAACAACCAACCATGCAGCAGGAATAAGCAGCTTCGCCATAACAACTTGTTTGCGAGTGATTTGTTTCTCCTCTTGCACTTCCATAGTTTATAATATACAATGAATTTTAATTTTTGCCAAATCTTCTATTGCGTTTTTGATACTCTGCTATACATTTGTCTATAAATTTTTCAGTTATAGCGGGCCAGTGTAGCTTTGGAAAATAAAATTCGGAATATGATAAATGCCACAACATAAAATTACTAATTCTTTGCTCGCCACTTGTCCTGACAACAAAATCAAGATCAGGCAAATCTCCGCCCCACAAGAGTTTGGCAAACCCTTCCTCGGACACGGGTTGAACCGCCAGATTTGCGGCCCGAACGATGTCTGCCCTGCCACCGTAATTAACGCAGAGGTTTAAAATGCAACGAGTATTATCTCTTGTTGCTTCTACTACATCGTTCAAAACATCCTGCATATCTTGCGGAAATTTGGTCAAATCGCCACTGGTTACTACTTTGATTCCCTCGCGGATAAATTCATCTTTTGCCTCGTGCATGTTTTCGCGAACAATACGAAAAATCTCGTCGATTTCCGCCTGTTCCCTGTTCCAGTTTTCGGTAGAAAATGCAAAAATAGACACCACTTCAATGCCTCTGTTGGCACAATGTTTAACCGCCAACTTGACACGACGAAAACCCTCTTGATGTCCGACAAATTTCGCAAGTCCTTTCATCTTCGCCCACCGACGATTGCCGTCCATGATGAATGCGATGTGTCTTGGGACTGGTTTTGTCATTAAATCTCCAATATTTCTGATTCCTTGTTTGCCAATAATTTATCGAGGCTCTCTGTATATGTTCCAGTCAGTTTCTCGACATCTTTCTTGATTGTCTCGACCTCGTCCTCGGATATATTATCATCTTTACTTATACGCTTTAATCCATCCATTGTGTTCTTGCGCTCGTTTCGGATTGCAACTTTGCCCTCTTCAGCGATTTTTTTGACTTGTTTTTTCAGCTCCTCACGGCGTTCTTTTGTCAGGATTGGGAATATCAAACGGATTACCCTTCCGTCATCAATTGGATTTGCCCCCAATTGTGCCAAGGTCAATGCTTTGCAAACTTCTCTAAGAATTGCCGTATCCCATAAATTTATGACAATTGTGCGGGAATCAGAGGCGGTTATGTTACCCAGGTTTCGGATTGGTGTTGGTTCACCGAAATAGTCAACATTTATCCGTTCTACCAACCCAGTACTAACCCGCCCTGCCCTGACCATGCTGAATTCGGCTTTGACATGAGCGACGGCTTTACCCAATCTCTCCTCGAAATTGAACAGTAGCTCGTTCACATTTTCATTAAGATAGTTCACAGCGAACCTCCTTGACCAATTCTATGTAAAATTTCAAGTTTTGGCAAGCGATTTCATCCACACAAGCAATACATTTATATCCGCGGGATTAACACCACTTATTCGTGATGCCTGCCCTATACTAGTCGGGCGAATGGCATTTAACTTCATACGAGCCTCCAGCCGCAGTCCAGAAATCTTGGAGTAATCAATATCAGGCAGCAAGGAAACATTCTCTTGTGTCTTGACCTGTTCAATTCGGGCGAGTTCTTTTTGAATATAACCCTCGTATTTGATTTCAATGTGGATTTGTTCAGGAATCCCGTGTAGAATTTTTCCTTGCTTGATTTCTTGAATTTGATTGCGAGTTAGTGAATTTTTCAAGTTTTGAAGTTTTTTTTGCTTTTTTTGAAATATTTTCCATCGTTTTTCACAAACAAGCCCAGCCTCCCGTCCGATCGGCGTCATTCGAGTATCCGCATTATCTTGTCGGAGAAACAATCGATGCTCTGCCCTACCTGTCATCATTCGGTAGGGCTCGTTAGTTCCCTTGGTCACTAGGTCATCCACCAAAACACCAATGTAACTCTGGGTTCGAGACAGGGTCAGCGGTTTTCCTGATGCATTGATTCCCGCCAATAATCCTTGTGCGGCTGCTTCCTCGTAACCACTGGTCCCATTGATTTGACCAGCGAAATACAGTCCTTTGCATTTTTTTGATTCAAGCGTCGGAAGCAGTTGAGTAGGATCTATGCAGTCATATTCAATGGCATAACCATCACGCATAATTTGGGCATTTTGCAAACCTGGGATAGTCTTTACATATGCCGCTTGAACATCGGTAGGCAGGGATGTCGACAAGCCCTGCAGATACACCTCGGTCGTACCAAGTGCCTCAGGCTCAAGGAACACCTGATGCCTGTCCTTATCGGAAAACCGTACAACCTTGTCCTCGATAGATGGGCAATATCTTGCCCCCACCCCTCGCACCGTATCCTGGTACATTGGACTTCTAGCAAGATTATTGCGGATAACTTGATGCGTTTCATCGTTCGTCCAGGTTAGGTGGCAAACAATGAGATTTCTAATCTTTCTCTTGGTTAAAAATGAAAAAGCTTGTATATCATCCTCGCCGTGTTGAATTTCAGTTTCGCTGTAATCTATTGTACGGCCATTAACCCTTGGGGGGGTCCCCGTCTTGAATCGCCTTGTTGATATTCCCAATTTTTTAAAGCTACTGACCAGCTCTCCTGACCTCTCCCATCCAGCAGGACCTGTGCTGTAGATGTTTTCGCCGATTAGGATTTGGCTGTTCAAATAAACACCTGTGGCGATAATGACTGAACTTGCAAAATACTCCTCGTCGCTTTGCAATTTCACCCCCTCGATTCGCCCATCAGAAAAAATCAATTCTGTGACTTTGCCTTGCCTAATCGTGATGTTAAGCTCGTTTTCTAGAATTTCTTTGGCGGTTTGATGGTATTTTCGTTTGTCAACTTGTGCTCGAAGGCTCTGGACCGCCGCACCTTTACCCCTGTTCAACATACGAATTTGGATCGCAGTCTCGTCTGCGATTTGCCCCATTACCCCGCCTAAGGCGTCAATTTCCATAACTAGATGCGCCTTGGATGTCCCACCTATTGAAGGATTACAGGCAATATAAGAAATACTATCCAGGTTGAGAGTTAGAACAAGCACCCGCTTCCCAAGTCGTGCCCCGGCGACAGAGGCCTCGACCCCCGCGTGCCCCGCACCAACAACGATGATGTCAAAGTCCCTTTTCAATCTCGACCTCCCCTACATGAAATGTTTCCTTTATGGAAGGCGTGCGTACATATACCTCGAGGCCTCTGTAAGGAGTCAGCTTCAATAGATCAGCCGAAACCTGCTCCGCAAGCTTGACCAAGTCATATTCAACATCCAACTTAGACAAAAAGTGACTGACTCCATCAAATATAAAGCCTCTTACAACCACCCCCTCTAACCTGTTTTGTTTGGTCAAGCTATCATGGCTGGTCACCTTATTATCTTTGTCAAAGAAAACGCTCTTCCCATCGTCCGAGATTACCCAGATACATTTATCTTGAGCCCTGATATTTTTTACTCCGATATATTCCATCGGGCTATTATATCACGATATTGACAAAAGCACCAAAATTTGATGTGGAAAAATCGCTAAACTACGCACACCGACTCGCACAGCCCCGACATGAACCGCGACATCCCACTTTCAAATTGGTGGTTGCAGGACCGTTGATTAATTGACCTTTCTTGTCAAACCGGGACCCGTGGCATGGGCAATCCCATGTTTTCGTATCACGATTCCATTTCATACGACACCCCATATGTGAACATGCAGGCCCAGGGACAATTTTATTCAAGAACGCCAATAACACATTTCCCACATGCCCCGACGCCTTAACGGAATTCACAACCAAATCCATTCTTTGAGGCGAATAGATACTGTCATCATCTGCCTTGCCCAGAATGATATCGGTTACTATCTTTGCCGTGACAAAGGAACTGGTCATTCCCCATTTGTTAAACCCGCTGACTACAAAAACATTATCAGTGAAATGAGAATATCGGCCAGCGTACGGCAGCCTATCCAAAGTTATACAATCTTGAGCAACAAATCGTGCCACCTCTTTTCGCTTTCCAAAGTGTTTACTTAGATGCCTCTCCATTATTCCGAATTTGTCTTTTTTAGATTTCTTGCCCACCCTGACCGAGACTCCATCCATTAAAATATCATCGCCAACGCGTCTGTATTCGAATCCCGTTTCGTCGATACTCTCGTAACTTATCCCCTTGCAAAACTCTGTTTTGTCTTTAAACGCAATACAGTAATTTTGCCCCTGGTACATCTTCAGCCAATAAAACCCCAACTTGTTAATATATGGAAAGTGTGTTGCCACAATAAAATACTTTGCAGTGATTGTTTTATCATTGACACTCAGCGTCTCTCCATCAGGGGCTTCAATTACACGAGCGTCTTCGAATATTTGTCCGCCTCCCTTTATAATTTCATCCGCCAAGAAATTTATTAAATCCAGAGGATTAAATTGAAATGCATCAAATTCTAAAGCTCCTCTGATGGGATACGGCAAATCAACTTCTGTAGTCATTTCTAAATCAAGGCCTAGGCTTTTATAAGCTTTCACTTCTTTTCTTAAATTTTTTAGACCTTTTTTCTTTGTAGAAAATAAAGTGAATTTTATCGGCTCTAAATTAGGATAAATCTTTCTAATTGATTTGATCGCATTCTGGGCATCCTTTAGATATTGTTCACCCTTATCGCCTAGATCCTTGTAAATCAAGTCATGGGCATAGGTCAAAATCGCACTAGAACCCGCCGTCACACCACTGCCAACAAACTTGGCCTCCAACACACACACTTTCTTGCCGGCCTTTACCAAGTGGTATGCACACCAAAGGCCCGCAACGCCCCCCCCGATTATGGCGACATCGCATTCGACATCGCCGCTTAACTCACCAAACTCGCGACCCTTTGTTTTCCAAATCGAAGACATCTGTTAATTATTGACAAGTTCGACCTCTTCTGACTTGGCCCTTTTCAGAATAAATTGCATGGTTTATAGGGCCATATCTGTGCTACACTATTCAAGTATGAAAAAACTTATGGGGCTGTTTATTGTATTAACTTTTGCCATAACTGGCGTGATGTTTCTGGTGCCAACGGACAGTGGCGATGTCCATGCGGGTTGGACAGTTGATGAAATCAGGTATTTGATGCGAGAGCATCAACTTGATGGTGGTGTGATCACAACCGAAGTAGAAATCGAAACTCAAGAAACCTCCAGTATTGTGCCTCTTGGCTCGCGCGATTTTAATATCGAAAGGATAATCTACAGCGGCAAATCAGACGAAGACAGTATCGTTGTCGTCCTGATGGGGGACGGATTTACGGCAGGGCAACAAGGTGATTTCATGAATCATGCTATTGGCGTTGCACAATTCATGATTGGGTTTTATCCATTTAATTTATTTGAAGACCTGTTCACCGTCTATGCAATTCAAGTAATCTCGAACGAATCAGGGGTCAGTCGTCGAATCAGTGGCTTTCCCGAAATTATCGTTGATAATTATTTCGGCAGCTATCGCCCCCATTCTACTGGATTAAACTATCCTCACGGCCTGATGGTAAATAGGGTGCGTCAACTGGCGGGACAGGCCGCTGGCGGAATTGCGAATGTCAATATGATCCAAATAATTGCTAACACAACATATTTTGGTGGAGTCGCATGGACAGCACATCATATGTACAATCCTGTCTTAGGGGTCTCCTTAACTACGGTGCATAATATTGGTGGTGGAGCATGGATTACTAACTATTTCCCATACAGGTGGTATGGGACATTCATTCACGAGTTCGGGCATTCGTTCGGATCTCTTGCCGACGAACATAATCAGGCAAACACAGGCGAGAGGCCAAATATGACCCACGGCAGCAACGCGGGGCCAAATATGCGATGGAACCACTGGCTGGGTCATGGGCACATGCGTTTCAATAATATCGACAGAGGACCAATCAGGTTCAATGTATTCGACAGCGGAAACGCAACCGGATGGGCGGTCCCCCATACAAATTGCATCATGTCAACATCTGGAAATGTTATGTTCAATGCCGTAAACTCTGCTGAGCTTGTCCGTCGTATGGCACAACACCAAGCAGGTGAAACATTCATGCCACGCGGCTCGACAGAGCGAACGGTCGCCTTCCCTGCCGATGCGACACGAATTTTGAATTATGCCTTTAATGGAAATACCGCACTTGAAACAGTCATGATTCATGCGTTTATTGAGACAATTGGGCGATACGCATTCCTGGGCACAACTGGTTTGCGAACAATTGAAAATCGCCGCTCGATTCCCCAACAAATTGACGCAACAGTTTTTGCTGGAATCGACAAGTCCCAAGTTGTCCTGTATGTCCCGATCGGCACAGCTAAGGCCTACATTGATGCAGGATGGAACTTTCCTAACATTTTCGAAAGGGAAGACTTCCTGACCCCACTTGGAATCACGGGAACCATTACAGCGATTGACCGAGCATATGACGGCACCACCAGAGTTGAATTGGCAGGAGGCGAAATTTCTGGTGTCCACTATGGTCATAATGTTACAATCTCGCATGGAATGATGATGAATTCCCATGTAGGCGAGGGCAAAACCGTTACGATCGTATTTGGTGGAACGCATGGACACCTTTATTTCACAACCCTTACATTAACGGTTGATATCACGCGAGCCTATCGTACGATATATACCCTGCCGCAAAATATCTCTACCAGAGCCCAAGACCTATCCGATATAACCTTGCCTACTGGCTGGCGTTGGGTCAACCCAAACCTCGAGTTGCAAATCGGCACACACGAGGTTGATATATACATGCCTGGGGGGACAAATCACTATAACCTGTACGCTACTGTAACCGTAACGATACGACAGGCCTCTGATCCAACAATTGCGTTCATTGTTTTGGGCGTATTCGCCGTTGCAGCGGTCGCCGCCGCCATTGTCGCAGCAACCACCGCCAAGAAAAAAGTATAAACTACTTCACTTATACAATCCATTGTAGTATAATTATTAATGTTGAATATGGCATAAGGAGGCCGTCTATGGCAGAAAGATTAAATGTTAACCCAACAAGAATGGAGTTGCAAAGGCAAAAAGCCCGTCTGCGTACCGCGGCAAGAGGCTGGAAACTCTTAAAAGATAAATCCGACGAAATGATTCGTACCTTTATGGAATTAGCAAAAGAAAACAAGAGACTGCGTGAAAGCCTAGATGGCGAAGTTGTGTCTGCTTTGCAATTATTTTTAACAGCAAGCACACAGATGAGCAAAAAAGAACTTGAATCCGCGATATCTGCAACGGCCGCCAGCCGCATTTTATCATTAGAGGCCGGGACAACATCTATTATGGGTCTTCCTGTTCCGAAGCTGGAGGTCACTCGTGACGGAGGCGGCGATATAACTCTTATCAAAACTACATCCAGTTTTGACAAGTCTATCAATACGATTGCCCGCTTGTTGCGAGAATTAATGCATCTTGCGGAAATCGAGAAGTCCTGTGACATGTTGGCGTCTGAAATCATCCGGCTTCGTCGCCGAATCAACGCACTCGAATTTATTTTGATGCCGCAAATTCGGGCGACTATCCGGTTCATCAATATGAAACTAGCCGAGAACGAGCGCTCGCAACTGGTCCGCGTCATGAAGGTCAAAGAACAACAGGTAAAGAAGGTATCTTGACAAAGTTCCCATTTTGCGATATAATATTTACATGAGCAGAAAAAGAAACCAGAACTTGTTTGAAAGAAACACAACTGTGCGTAGGTTGTCCCACCTTGCCTTGGCAGCGGTCTTTTTGAAGAGCGGAAGCTTTGCTGTGGGCGAGATTATGCAAGCAGTCGAAAACAGGCCCGCGGTGGTCGCACATCGTGAAATGGTTAACGAAGCAACCGATGCGTTTGATAATTCTGTGTTTGATTTCGTAAACCATATGTCGCAAGAGCAATTCGACCAATTTACGCATGCCCTTGCTATGGCGAACAGCATGGCCCCTGAGGACTTTATAGCCGCCCGACATGAACCTTGGTTGGATTCCGTCATGATGTCCGACCAAATGGTTATTCGCCGGGCAACAGGCTCTATGGTTACCAGTGGACAAAATCCCACCACAAGAAGTACTAATCTTTTAAGATTTATGGACGGTGACCTGAATCGCATAGGAGCAAATAACAGAACCAGTACAATTGAGGGGTTTACATCCGCCGTTGGCGATATTATTAATGGAGCGACAATCGGAGAACCAGAAACAGATATGATGGGCTTCATAAGTGACCGAATGGGTGACTTGCAACATGCTAATGCACAATCACCTGATGTTGAGCGACATGCGCGTGGGTGGGCGACGGCAGGAACAATCGGTCTGGCCTTGGGAACAATTATTCCTAGCGTGAAACTTACGAAAATTTCGATTGTAGAAGGCAAAAATCGGAAAGAACGAAGAGCCAAGGAAAGAGAGGTCAAAAAAGAAGCACGAGCATTAAAAACCAAGGAAGAAAAAGCCGCAAAGGCATTGTTAGTCAAACAAGCAGCCGACGCCGCGGCAAAAGAAGAAGCCAAAAAGTTAGACGAAAGACGCAAAAAAGAGATGAAAGATATAACAGGCTCCTTCGCAACATTCGCCCAAACAGGTGACCCGGCCCACAGAGAAAATTTGGAAGCCTTGGCAAAAAAGATGCTGGAAACCGATGGAGACGACTACGGATTAATGAATCTCCTTAAAGAGCAAGACAGAAAAAGGTTAGATGCCAAGAGGGCATCGATCAGTACAGATAATAAGCTTAATGTTGATGTCATGCGAAACATAGCTCAGGGCATTGTTCATGTCCCAGAAATTACTGGCGTTGCCGGCAGAGACCTTGGCAGCGAGACACAAGAGAACTGGCAAGGGGATAAAGAAAAAGAGGATTAGACCTCTTTTTTTATAATGATTCGTGTGTGACGGACAATCCATTTTTTCATCCGCAATGCTAACCACGCCATAAAAATACCATAAGCAATCAATGTTAGTGTCGGGACAAGTGCAAACCCCAAAACATTTATATCGCCACCATCTCCTGAGGGCAAGACCCAAAACATAATTGAGAATGCTAATGCAATCAACATTGGCCCAAATAACAGAAGCAACACAGTTCGAAGGAACAGAAAAAGCGGACTGCCATAGAATTCATGCTGTCTTCCATCTATTATTGTGTGTTTTGACACCCAACGCTCTCTGAAGCACATTGCAAATGGCAGGGCCAATCCCATCGTAAAGGTTATTGCTAAAACAATAGTTGTATTTGTAATTATCCACATGAAAACTCCACCAGTAAATTTTGATTCTTTTTCCATGCCTTAATTATACCCATACCTAAAATACCCTGTCAATCGAGTTCGCGTTCTCGCCTTCAATCAGTTGGGCGATTTGAAATATCTGCTCCGAAGTGAGGCTTCCTTCTGTATGCGGCAAGATAGACGCCTGCCCCAACAGTTCGCTTAACTGGGATATGTTGGCCATCATTCGCCCCGAGAAGGCAACACTCTCATTAACATCCTTCGTCGCGGGCGAATTAAGCAATTTCTTTTTGGCAAATATTGTGTTGTCAATTGTATTAAATGGGTCGTGCAGGTCTATTTGCTCTAACCCCATCTCGCCGTCAAGATTGATATCATAATGCACCCCGAATACTTGCCTTAGGATTTTCCTCCTGTATACTGGACTGCTTAATTCTTTTTCCGAAAATCTCAGCAAGGTTCCCTTCCGTGCCCTTGGCACATAAAAGCCATCTTCGCCGGATACTACAAGGGCGTTAAGCGACCATTCGTTTTTTGCATTTGCTTCCATAACAAATATATTGTCCGCCCCAATTTCCAGTTGATCCAATACCTCACCCTCGATTTCATTTTCATCGCGTGACTCGCCTCGTAATTCCTTTTGTCGCTGGTCGTGTTTCTCCTTTTCTTTTTCCCTCCATCTTTCAAATTCTATTACTACCGCTTCCTTCAGTAACTCACAGGCGACTTCTATATCTTCCTCGCTTGGCTGGTATCCAAGATAATATCTCGCATTATCCTGTTCCAAATCTTTTAAAAAGTACTGCTTGTACACATCTACCAATGCAAAGGCTCCCCTCTCGAGGCTCATTTCATTTCTATTACCTTTCCAGATATGTTTTTCCGCTTTCTCTTTAAGATCCTGTATTGCACACCTGACACACATTGCGTCCGCCCCAAAATATCCCAACACAGTATTATAATTTTTGCTGTCCCCCAATATTTTATCCAGAGAACCTGCATCTCTTAATTCCTTAATTTGCTCTAAATTACCATCAAGTACATTATCCCATCGAAGGGAACCAATTGCCTGATTTGTATATTTTTTCGCATTTGATTTGGCATTACCAACCACCCAGGGATCAAGACCATAAAACCTGATATCTACAGACTCGTCATGCCCGAAACCGATTGTTTTTTCTTCATGTCGATTTGAAACAAACCACTTTTCGATCTCGGTGAATTCCGGGTCTACCCACACATGCTTGTATTCTCTCATAACTCCTCTCTTCTAAAACATCCCACCAAATGGTCATTGACAACACCTATTGCCTGTAACCACGCATAGATAATCGTCGAGCCTACGAAACGGAAACCGCGTCTCTTTAAATCCTTACTGATTTTGTCACTCAGCGGCGTCGAAGCAGGAATTTCTTCCATTGCTTTGAAATTATTTTTGATGACCTCTCCATTTGTAAAACCCCAGACATAATTACTGAAGCTGCCGAATTCCTTTTGGATTTCCAAAAATTTCTGGGCATTACTAATAATTGCTCGAATTTTTAATTGATTTCGCACGATTCCCGCATTTTGCATTAATTCCTCGTATTTCTTCTCGTCATACCGCGAAATCGTTTCGATATCAAAATTATCAAATGCTTTATGAAAATTGTCCCATTTATACAAAATTGTTCGCCACATCAGACCCGCCTGCATCAAATCAAGACTAAGTTTCGCGAATAACATCTGATCATCATGCACGGGCACACCCCACACCTCGTCATGGTATTTTTCCATCAGCATATTACCTTGTGGCCAGCCACATCGAATTTTATCCATCTATCAGACCTCCCTTTCATCGAATTTTCTTCTTTTAAAATCCCTGCCGTACATAGCCGCGTCTATTTCCTTTGGGCGTTCCTCGTATGGGAGATCATTCTGCCTATCCCAGTCTCGTATTGCCCACAGATCTGGCATATCCTCCCGTGCTAACTCTCCCTTCAGGGCGAGAGTTTGTTGAAAGTGCTTCATCTCGTGCAGAACGGTTTCTTGGAATTGACCAAGGGCCAAGTTGTTAGTCCGCAAAGTAATCAACCCTGATGAAGGCGTATGTTTCCCAAGGGCTATGGACCTTTTTTTTACCCCTTTTATCGCAAAGTGTAACATTGCAAGGCAAAACACTAACCCTATAATAGGTTCCAGAACTCCCCCAACGCCTATAGCTGTGTTCAGATGCAACCCAATTAACCCACCAGCGATTGCCCTGTAATCCCACTTTGGATTGTATGAATCCATCTTCTCCAGAAGTATACGGCCTTCAGGCGTTCCTAATTCTTTTGCGACCTCTTGGGCGATTGTATTTGCTAAATTCAATCGCTCGCCTTGGGTAAGCTTTTCAAAAGCTCCCTGATCCATCCTTTGGGCTTCCTCAAAGGTAAAGTGTCTGTCCGAGGTGCTTTCGTAAAGGGTTCTTTTATCCTCACCTTCTGGTTTAACACGACGAATTTCCTGCCAGGGATTACTGAACATTGTTTATCTCCTTGCTCTTTTCGTTTTGTTACGCTTTGGCTTCTTGGTTATGAAGTCCATTGCTAAGAGTACACCGAACGCGAAAACGATTACCATAGTCACAAGCATCCAGTAATCGAACCACTCGCCAGGAGCAATCGAACCATCAACCTCCAACGCGCCCATCCCGCCATCGCCCAAGGCACTGACTCGCACCAGAATGTCCCCAACCTGACGGGTGGTCAAGACGGTCGTATCCGCCGCCTCCAGCCTGCGAATAATTGCACCATGTGGGTGACCGAAGCTGTTCGCCCCAACCTGGATAATTGCGTATGTTGGGTTAATTGCGTTTATCAAGGCTTGGCTTGTACTTGTTGTACTGCCGTGATGGGAAACATCCAAAACATCGACACTAATCGAGTTACTGCCAAGATACGCCAGCATATCAACCTCGCACGCCACATATGAATCACCGGTGAACATTATTGTTCTCCCTGCGAAAGTTATTGTGAAGATTGTGCTCAGTCTGTTTAACGCATCGAAATGGTGTCCATTAGGGGAGAGAAACCGAACCTGGGCCCCTCCTAAGTCTGACTGAATCTCTTTACCGCGGTATGGAACCGAAATGGTAGCAGAACTGGTCGCTAGCTTCCTTGTAAAATCTTGCATTAAGCGGGTGTTGTGAACCATGACTGGGGCCGACAAACCAAATAATGCTGGTACACTACTATCGATTTCGTATTGCGTGAATGCCAAAGGCCGTATCACATGTCCGACGGTATAATTTGCCAAAAGGTAATATCCAGCCCCGATATGGTCAGCATGGGAATGAGTTGCAACAAAGTAATCCACAACTCGCGGAGTATCCCCTGGGAAGATGTGGGTTCGTAGGTAATTGCTGAACGCGTTTCTTGATGCGTTTGTATTTGTGCCTGCGTCGACTATCATAATTCTTTCGTTTGGGAAACGAATTACTGCGGCGTCACCTTGACCTACATCTATAAAATGTACATCCAGGCCTCCATCAAAGGTTATATCCACAGGTGGCATCTCGTTACCAAAAATTTGCCGATTCGCAAAGTCGGTAATTACTCCATTCCAAATAAATCCAACGCCACAGGCGACGACTATCAATAAAAACGCCGCCAATCGGGGCCAGAAAAACTTCTTCCTCTTAAATTTTACCATACACAAAATATACTATTTTTCAGCATCTTTTGCAACTTTATTGTTTAATGAAAAAACTACCAGCCCAACTATCCCCAAAATGATAAGTAACGGGGCACCCGAAAGTAACCCAGCCCAAGACCTCAGGTCGATGCTTGCACTACCCCTAGTTATTGGACTAATGACAATTGTTAAAAGTGCGACGACTAGCAATATCGAATTGAATATCAAAGCAGCCCTTCTGTGAGGTATTATCATCAAAATAATTGCCGCGATGATCGCAATCGTATATAGAAGCACAAGAATCAATATCCATACACCCCCGTGGCTAAATAGCTCCAGAACAAGCCCTACCGCACTTCTGTGCCTGTGCCCCATGCCAGACCAATCCATCCACATTCCATTTCCAAGATACTCGCCACCTCCGGTGAAATAAGCAACTACTGTTATCGGTACGACAAGTATAATAACCAATGCCACCACGGCATTCGCAATAGCCAGAATTCGCACCTTCTTCGTCATCTATTTCCCAGTGTACCATATACCCAGATATATGATATAGTAACAATATGAACTTTGAAAAATATGACGCTGAAAAGCACGGAGCAACCATTGAAGATTGGCGTCGTAGGTTTGGATTCATAGATTATGGATATTCCCTAGGTACGCGTGACGCCGTTGCTTTTTTTGTTGCAATTCCGATAATGGTAATAATTTTTCTGATAGCAGAATTTGTTATTGAAATACCCATTAACCTAACACTTGTCGTCGTGTTTATTCCATTTTTGTGTGTATTCGCGTACATACTAACCCGCCCCAGGGATAACCATAGAAAGAAAGTGGCATCCATCAATCAAAATGCAAAAGTGGCAATAGGAACAATATCCAAGGTTCAAACATGCGACCGCATGAACCGCTGGGGGGCTCAGAATATTCGCAAGCGCAGTATGCGGGTGGAATATTCGTTCCTTGACGAGGTCGGTAATACGCGGGAGGCAATTGGCTTGCTTGTCATCCAGAGCGATGTCCACCTAAATTCGCTTAATACCATGAATTGGGCACGGGAAACCTATATCGGCAAAGAGGTTCTTGTTGCGTTCAATGACAAGTACTCACTCATCCTTGATATCGAGACCTCATTGCAAGTAACTGAGGCTATATGATACAATCATTGTCGGATGGCAGGCAGAAGAAAGTTTTTTAAAGAGTTCTCCAAAGATTGGAACAAGTTCGAGTTCACAATGCTGGTTCTTGGTTTTGTCGTACCAATTATCCTAGGTATAATTTTTAACAGCAGTGCTTTGGAAATTATCACAAGTGTTTTCTTTATTACCGCAATGCTTTTAATTGCAAAGGCAAGGATCGAGGGATTTATTTTGGCACTCATAGCCTATACCCTGTACATCATTGTCTCTTTCCAGAAGGGATTATTCGGAGAAGTTATTACGATTGGGCTATTTTCCATCCCTATAACAATCTGGACGATAATATCTTGGTCGCGGAAAGCCAGACAGAAAAAACAAATCTCTACCGTTCAAATTGAAGGCGTCCGCATTGGGGAACTTTCTTTACTGATTCTGTCGCAACTGGTCATGGGAGTCGGGTATTATTTTCTGTTGCGTGCGTTAGGCACGAATTTCCTCATAGTCTCAACAATCGCACTCGCCGTAAATGTGATGGGGGACTATCTGTGTGCCAGACGAAATATCTTGGGGCCTTTTGCATATGTCCTGTATGATGTTTTGACGATTACATTGTGGATGATGGTATTCCTAAGCGGCGTTACCAGTGCGATTGTTATTCTGGCGATGCAAGTGGTTGTATTCATCAACGATACATATGGCACTATAAATTGGGCAAAGTTGGCAAAGGAAAATAAGGATTAAGATATTTATTTGGATTTAACAGCTTCAATAACCTCTGCGTATAAGTTTGTACTCTCCTATCCTGATCATATCGTTTATGAATTCCAGTGGCTGGCAAATCTCATGCCAATAGCCTGTTATACTGAATCCATCAACTAAAACAGCATACTCAATCTTTCTACGCTTTTTTCCAGTCTCTTCATCGATATAATGTTCCACAAAGCTACCCCACTGATTTTTACCGAACATCTTTTTATCATATTCCTCAAACCAAAAATCGTCATCGTCATAATACCAAAGTTCTCCATCTATTTCCAACACAGAGTTGTATTCACCTTGCTCAAGGGGCTTTGGATTTTTGATTGCTTGATGTTTCTTTGTTTTGTCTATAGGCTTGTGCCCCAAAAGCTTATTTAATTCGTCCATTCTCTCTTTTATATGATCCTGTGAAACATTCACCAACATTTTCTCATATTCTATAAGACTTTGCTTTTTAGATTCGTCCAACTCTGGCAATTGAAGCAGCCATTTCTTCCTGTAAAAAGTGATAACTCGCCTTGAGGCTTCTGGTAAAATTTTAAATGCCTTATCTAGCAGCAATTTTAACCTTTTCACTTTTTCAGTGTAATCCTCAGCATATCTTGATAAAGCCCTATCTAAATTCGGGGCATAAATTGCGAACAGCAAATGGTGATACATGTGAAATAGAATAAGAATTAATGGTAAAATTTCTACTACATCTTCCTTCACCATTTCGTAGCTGAATGATACTTGCTGGCTGACCCTAGTCGAATGGACAAATTTACCTAACATTTTGTAGAAATCCTTCATTTGGGCTAACCCCTTATCATCATCGCTCAACTTAATATAGTCGTAAATCCCTCTTTGAAGGTTTTTTCCCTTATCATCTATCCAGTCACAGAGAATAGTGCCAGTTTTATCATGAACGGCCGCCTTGGCAATAATGAAAAATTCAACAACAGGGCGCAATGATAATGTAGCAAGTCCAACGCGACCGTGCGTAACACAATCTATTGCATTGTATAAACCCAACAACCCCTTATGTAGCGCAGCGAAACATATTGAATTTCTGCTTAAATCATGAGGCGGTGGTTCAATCTGATTTAGATAAATTCGGTGACTGTGCTCCAAAATATATTCAAATAAATCATAGATTTCTTGCAATAGTTTTATGTACGGTTTATGCTCAGCATCAATTAGTTTCTTGGTGACTTTTATCTCCTCTTCAATTTCTTTAATGGATATCACTTCGCATTTCCTTTTATTTTAAGTTTGTCAGGGATGTCGTTATTTTGCTTTTTACTATCCTTTACAAAGCCCAATGAAATATTTGCCTCCTTTATCCTACCATCAGACACCAACGCAAGCCATATTTATCAATAAGGTCACAGGTGTGCGATGTCCATGCCGCTTTCATAAGTTCCCATTTAACCTCCAAGGCATCTGCCTTGAGCATCTTGTATGCTTTTTCGAGTTTCGCAACATCGGATTTATCGTATCGAATGCACATTTGCATTATATTGCCTGTATTTACAGGGCCTTCAATTGCGGAGTCCCCTTTGCGTTCTGCAAGCCAGAACGACACACCTCTTGAAAGTCGCAACTCCACTAACTCGTATCCGCCGTCTTTCCGCATAAATGTTTCGCCGAATGTGGCGTCAAAAACCTTTTGGTAATATGCAACTGCCTCATCAATCCCGTCAACATAAGTGAACATTTGTAGTTTCATTCCGCTCTCTCCTTTTTGAATTGGACTATCTCTCGAATAAGATCATACGGTATTCCCTTTTTGTATGGAAACTGAATCGCTCCCTTTGTAGTTTTGTAATCTCCCAACTTCGGCAAGAATTCGGCAACCCCATCCGCCTCTGGATAGAGCCCAAGGTGCTCCTTGCCTGCGTGGAAGTGTACAACCACTTTGCCGTTCAGTTTGTATGTCGGCATTCGATATGAGATCTGTTCGGCCACACCAGGAACGCACTCTTTAATCAGTTCTCGAGTCTTAGCGATAATCTCATGGTGTTCAGGGTTCACCTGAGCGATGTATTCTTCAACCGTTTGCGTTTCTTTTATCATAAAATTAAAAACTTCTCCATACTTCTTTTTATTACTAGTCATTTTCTCATCTAAAGCTCTTTGACGCTCTGGAGTGGTACACAATGGTTTTAAAGTCTCATATATTTCCTCGCGCCAATTTGGCCAGCCGCTGTAGTGCTTATTGGCAGCATGTGCAAGGATTAGATCGAATGAAGTCGCATGGTCATCTTCTTTAAGAAAACTGGTTATAATGCCAAGCTTATCAATCGCATCAAAAATCACTCTGCCTTTTTCTCCAGCGTTCGAGTCATCTATCTCTGCCTTCATCATTTCTTCAAGCACTAAAATGCAAAGTTTCATTGCGAGAATCAATTCGTGCTTTTTAATATAATCCGACACCAGATCCAGTATTTGCTCTGCACCTTTCACAGCCGCCCAAGCTTTCGATCTCCACACATATCCATCTTTACCTAGATTCGTATCTATAGCATCGTTAATAATTTTTCTTGCATCGGCTAATATCTGTTTCTCTTTAATCATACTCAACTCCTTCAATCCTCCTCCCTATACTCTGGCTTATCCCAATCACTCCCGCACTGCAATCCGAACTCAATAATATCTGTCAACTCAGCGACCTTGTTCTCTTTCATCATGGTCAAAAATGTAAAAATCTTGTCATTGCAAAACTTGTTCAATGTCTTCATATCATCTTGCGACAATTGGTCATTTGGACTGGCATGCATATCTTCCACTGGACCATTACGAAAGCAATAGTGCGTCAATGCATGTGAGATCTGTTCCAGTGGAAATCTTTTCAAGATGTCCATCCCATTAAAGAATTTATCAGTTGTGATACCATGTTCTTCTGCCATGAAATTCAGAAACTCCTGCATCTTCTTGCGTTTCTTCCAAAACTTCTCTTTTTCTTTCTCAGTCATACACTTATAATATCACAACTTGCTTACATTTTTCACTAATCTAACATAGATTTCGACTCAATTGGCTTCGATCTCTTCCTCTTTGGTTCTTTTGCCTGGCAGCACCGGAGGTGGAGAAGTCGGTGGAGGATTTTCACCAATACAATCTCTCATACTTCTACCTACCAAAAAGTGAATGGGTAATAAAGCGACCTCCAAGATCCCCTCACCAATATTTTGTAGTGTTCTTTTTTTCATATTTCCTCCGTTTTCGACAAGACTTGGTGGAAGCGCCGGGATTGAACCCGGGTCCGAATGGCCGCCCAATTGATTTTCTACATGCTTAGTCACTTTGCTTTGAACTGCACACCTTACTTCTAGCGACAGAGACAAGGGTGAGACCGAGATATTTAGGTAGATACTCCTCCCGATAGAAAGTAACTACACAAGGCACTTTGTTGCCCCTGGGTCAGTAAAAGTGCGAAACTGTTTCCAGGGTTAGACCTTAAGCAGCCAGGGCCAAGTGGCCGTGACCAGCGTAAGAGGTCGAAGTAGATGTTTTTGCATCTAAAATTTGTTGCGTTTGAGGGCGCCCCCTGCATGCTTGTCAATCTTCTCTCCACCCGTCGAGTACTTTCGCCCCCATACAGATATGCTTTATTATATCTCATTCAAGTGATATTGTCAACATCATCAAAAGCTCCCAGGGACACGATGGAGACTAAGCCTCGATAAATTTCCACTTTCCTGTCGCCAAATCTCCTAACTGGAACTCTCCTACTGCTGTACGCTTTAGATTCATAACCTCGTATCCAAGTGCTGCGAACATTCGGCGAACTTGACGGTTTCGACCCTGCGTGATGACCAGCCTGAATATATTGGGTGCACCGTCATTCTGCACCTTCGCGGGGTGCGTTAACTCGCCATCGATTTCAACCCCAGCCTCGAGAATTTTCAGATGAGATTTCGTCACCGGCTTGTCTGTTATTACAATATATGTCTTCTCGACACCTGAACGCGGATGTGTAATTTTTCGAGTGAATTCGCCATCGTTTGTTAACAACAATAATCCCTCAGTCTCATAATCCAACCTCCCTACTGCAAACAGTCTGACATCCGATGGGACTAGATCAAATACGGTTTTCCGCCCCCGTTCGTCGCGGGCAGATGTTATATATCCTCTTGGCTTGTTAAGCATTATATAAACGAAACTGCCATCCACCTGGACCTCTTTCCCATCTACTGCTACCTTATCTGTGGGTTGAACTTGGGTCCCCAGCTCCCTGACGACTACATCGTTGATCGTCACCCTGCCTGCGGTCACAAGGTCTTCGCATTTGCGTCTTGCTCCCAATCCTGCGGCTGCCAGATATTTGTTGATTCTCATGATATTTTATGGTACACTACTCTTATGGAAAAAAACAAAGTAAATTTCAAGCAGAGCATTGTCAATATTCTTGTTCTGATCTTCGTAGCAGTCATATCAGCGGTAGCATTCTTTGCATTCTTTGTCGCTGTATTCACTACTGCTAACCCATTTGCGTATTATATCGCCTCGCTGTATGTCTTATGCATGTTGCTTGCCGCACCAACACTAAAGGTCTTCATGGATAAAAAGGAAACCCCTCCCGTTGTGCAAAAGCTAAACCTGGCAGGAATTATTACTATATTCTCTATGATTCTTCTCTTTGCCATGACAACATTTATTTATCTCGCGGTCTAATCAATTCGCCGTAATATTTTGGCTTCCTATAGGCATTCCCCCGAATGTCTATTTTTCTGAAATCTCGCAAAGACCTAAGGTCAAGTTGCGCGATTGCTATTTCTTCGATCTCCCCCATTACAACAAGAGCCGGGTCAACCTCTATCCTATCCAAGTTCCTAAAAACGGGCGAATAGGCACATGATCGACCGTTACTGTCATTAGTCGATTTGGCCTGTATTGGATAGTTCACCATCAGGGTCGCAAAACAATTCTCATATGCCCTGATTTTCATCTGGGCGTGATAGATATCGTAAACATGACAGGCATTTGGTACAACTATAATTTCCGCCCCATTCAACATCAGAATTCGGGCAGCCTCTGGAAAATCTCTATCAAAACAGATCATTGAACCAATTCTTACACTACCTCGCCCAAAGTCCAGGTCGCCCACATTGAAACTATCGCCACTGTCTATAAATTTCTCCATTTTGAAATCGACGGTGTGAATTTTTGAATATTTCAGGATTTTCTTGCCAAATCTGTCAAAAATTATGACCGTGTTTTTTGGAAGTTTGTCGGTTCTTTCAAAAAAAGTAATTGCAATCGCCATTTCCAACTCTTTCGACAATCGTGCGAACGATTCAACAAAGTTATGGTTTTCAGCTATCGCCTTGTCGTGCCAGGCTTTGATCTCATCCTCGGAGACCGTGTTTTTATCCAGATATCCCTGGAACAGTAACTCATAACCATTACACCACATTTCAGGAAAAACTGCTAAATCTGCTCCCATCTTTTTCGCCTGACGACACGCATCAATTCCTTTCGCTAAGTTCCCCTCCAACGACCCTGTCGGAGAAATTTGTAACAAGGCTATATTAAAATTCATTTTAATTCCTCCTGGAGATTGTGTGTGACAACATTATTGTCTTCGTCTAATTCCATGAAAAATTCAAGTTTTTCTCCGTTCAACAAACGCGGCAGCCACAAGATATCTCCCGACCACATCTCGCTATACGGAACCTGGTCAATATCAAACCAAGCAGGAGCCATTTCGTCCGATTCGGTTGGCTCGCCCTCGTATTCCGTCGCGATATACATGTGGCCGAATAATCGTGCCCTTTCGCCTTTGAAATAAACTATAAATTCGGCAAGTCCTACCTTTTCAAACTTGGTTGGCGTTATGCCAATTTCTTCCTGGGTTTCACGAATTGCCGCCGCCGTGATGTCTTCACCCTCGTCAACCTTGCCGCCTATTCCATTATAAATTCCCGCACGCCAGCCACGCTTTTTCCTGCCAAGTAATATCCGTCCATCTTGAACCACCCACAGCAATGTCGCGACTATTTCCTTCACAAACTCATTGTATCATACTATAATAGTTTATGAAAATCGGATTTATTGGGGCAGGTAATATGGCAGTCGCCATGATGAAAGGCATGCAGGCTAAGCATCTAGATATTTTCGCAACGGACATCGATAATGAAAAGCTCAAGGGTCTTGAAAAGATAGGCGTAAATATTCTTACAAGTAATCAAAATATCGTCGATGTCGCAGATGTGATAGTTCTGGCAATCAAACCTCAGCAGTACAAGGATATTATAACCAACTTAAAAACCCCTCCCGATAAAATTTTTTTGACTATGGCCCCTGGAATAACCCTTGCAATGGTTAAGGATTGGTCAGGCGGCGGTCGAGTAGTGCGGACGATGCCTAACACCCCTGCACTTATTGGTGAGGGGGTGACCGCAGTTTGCTTTGGGCAAGGCTTCGATAATTACGAACTTGAATTTATTAAGTCAATGCTAGGAGACTTTTCTGCGGTATTTCAAATCGAGGAAGAACAAATGGATTTGGCAATCGCTATATCGGGAAGCTCGCCCATATTTGGCTATAAAATTATTGAAATAGTGTCGGCATTTGCAAAAAAAAATGGATTTAGTGAAGCAATGGCAAAAAAGATGATTGCAAAAACTCTAATTGGATCGGCAATGATGGTCCTAGCCAGTGATGATTCTCCCGCGACTCTTATCGATCGTGTTTGCTCAAAAGGTGGAACGACAGAGCAATTAGTTAAGACTCTGGATAATAATAATCTGGCTGGAATTATTCACCAAGGATTAGCAGCGTGTGTTGCTAGGGCTAGAAATCTTGCTCTCTAGAGGCTGCCTTATCTAAATCCCTTTCCTTCAGTGTCTGTTTTTTATCGTGCAGCTTCTTGCCCTTTGCAAGAGCAATTTCCGCCTTTAATAATCCACGACTGGTAAAATACAGTTTAGTGCATATACAGGTTACACCTTTGCTGGCAACCGCTTTGTGCAACTTTTCAATTTGGTTTTTCTTTAATAATAATCGTCGATTGCGGGTCGGGTCTTGGTCGCGATCGGGGCTGTTTTTATATTTTGCAAAGTGTGCATTTTTTAAGAACGCCTCGCCATCAACAAATCGTACAAATGATTCAGCCAAGCTGACCGCCCCCATCCGGGCGGACTTGACTTCCCATCCGAAAAGCTCCACCCCTGCCTCGATCTTGTCCTCCAGATGATAGTTGAACCGTGCTTTCCGATTTTCCGCGACTACTGGCATATAATAACATACCAGAAAACCTCTATCTTGACAAATCGCAAAATTTGTTGTATACTTTACACATGACAACAAGAGAATCTCAGCTTAAAATAATCAGACAAATTACATCATCCGCTGTAAAAGACAAACATGATGACTCCGCTTATAGCGGCTATCATCCTTACAACATGACAAGTCTTAATGCTTTCTCAGACGACGAAATCGAGCAGATTCTTAACAACCTGCAACCGCACTTTGAAGAAGTATCTTCGCATAAAGCACAAATAAAAGAGCTGACTAACACAATGGATTCGAAAATAAAGCATGTTGTTGACGAAGCGAACAGGCGTCGAAAGCTGAATGAATTACAAAAGAGCTTTGATTTGAATGCACTACTAAACGAGCAAACTCCCGTCGAAGCCCCATGGGTACAAAGCGAGATGGAATCATAATTAAATGCCCACGGCAATCTTTACTCTTTCAAGGGTTGCCTGGGCTTTTTTTCTTGCCCTGCCTGCCCCTTCGGACAGGATTTTTTCAACCTCGGCATAATTCGCCATGTAATAGTCAAACTTCTCACGCATTGGGGTCAGCTCCCTATTGGCAACCTCGTACAGTTCTTTTTTTACATCGCCCCAGCCTATGCCGACGAGAAACCTCTTGGCCATGGTATCGGTCTCCTGCTTGGTTGCAAACAAACTGTATAACTGAAACAAAACATGGTCGGTCGGCTTTGGCTCGGATGGCAGAGAGCTATCCGTTGTAATTCGCATAATGTGTTTTTTCAGTTCATTTGCGGGGGCGAACAGTGGTATTTGGTTGCCATAGCTTTTGGACATTTTACGACCGTCAAGACCTGGTATCGTGGCAACGGATTTTTCAATTAATGACTCTGGCACTGTAAATGTTTGCCCGTAAATCGCATTGAATGCACGGGCGATGTGCTTGGCATTTTCAAGGTGCTGTTCTTGGTCTTTACCTACCGGGACATGTGTCGTGTCAAATGCCAAGATGTCGGCACTCATCAAAATTGGATAGTTATACAAACCCATATTAATTGACTGCCCTTCATCCATAGCAGCTTTATATGCGTGCGATCTGTCCAGCTCACCCTTTGGGGTAATATTTTGAACTATGGTGAAAATCTCGAAAATCTCAGAAACATCCGACTGTTTATAAAACACAGTCCTCTTTGGATCTAGTCCGCACGCCAACCACGCACACGCCAACTCTTTTACAAGGCCTCGCATCGTTTTCGCATCCTTGACTGTGGTTAACGCATGATAATCGGCAATAAACAAGTAATCCGCTCCCAACTCGATTGCGGGTCGGATCGCACCGAATAAATTCCCAACATGCGGAATCCCCGTGGGCTTGACGCCCGTTAAAATTGTTCGTTTTGTATCTTTCATAAGATGATTATACCTTAATTATTTCCGGCGAGCAATAAATTCCCACGCTCCTTTTGATTTTCCCATTCGCTGTTCAAATTTATTTTCGAGGTATAAAAATTCAAAATCGCCAAAAAATTTATTGATACAATCACGGCTGAAAAACCTAATATGTTTTGTGCGACCACTATCAAATATTTCGTGATAGTGATTCGGTTCAATTTCCTGAAATGTCCCTCTATGCTTTACGAATTCCCACTCCTCCGTTGAAACGACCGAGCCTACTAAAAATCCATCTTTCTTCAGAATCCGCTTAGCCTCGGTAATCGCGTTGCGGGTGTCAAATTCGCTGAAATAGTGCAGAGACAAATTCGCGATTACTATATCAAAATCTTCGTCATCAAACGGAAGCGGCTTTGTTATATCTAAAACTTTTGTTTTAATATTTGACGAGTGGCTCTTCAAAACAGCCAAAGCATTTTCCGAAAAGTCCACCGCCGTCACACAGGCACCAAGCTTTTCAAAAAACAAACTCAGCTGCCCATAGCCACACCCTAAATCGATAACCCTACTGCCCACAGCACTTTCAGCAACCTGGCCAAATTCAGGCAGGTTTTCAACCCACAATTTGTCCGTCAAAATTTTCGCAGTCGCCGCCTGCAGACCTTGTCTCATGATTTCCTTATCATCACTAAAGCGGGCGTTCCACCATTCCTTTTGACTCAAAATTCGACCTCCTGCTCCCCGCCTGTGGCCATGTCCTTGATCCTGATTCTGCCGTCTGACAACTCCTTCTCACCTACAACTGCCACAGACGGAATCCCAACCTTGTCCGCATATTCAAACGCCTTACCGACTTTCATACCACTTAGAATCAGAACTCTTTTTCCAGCCGCCCTGAATCTATCGGCAACGGCCTGAGACTGAACAAAGTTCTTCATACTGATGATTAACAGGTCCACCGGGCTGGCAACCACCTGTAATTCTTGCAACAGATACATAATAGGCTCAAGCCCAAACGCCATACCTACTGCGGGATACTCAAGGCCATTGTCTACCCAGTCTGTGATAATGTTATCGTACCTACCTCCACCGCCCAGACTGCCAGCAATCCTTGCGTTTTTATCAAAGACCTCCCACACTGTACCCGTATAGACATTCAGACCTCGGGCAAGACTCGGCGTGTAAGCACAATATTCACTTACGCCCATCTCGTCTAACAATCTGGATAACTCTTCAACTTCTTCGTTCCTAATACCTTTTTCAAGTTCAACAAGTAATTTTTTGACCTCCGCCTTGGAAATCAATTTTTCCAGTTCGGTTTCTAATTCCTTCTTGGAAATCTTTTCCATTTTATCAATCACAGCGATGACTTTCTCGGTATTGTTTGGAATCAAAGATGATAATACTTTCCTGTTGCCATATTTGACAAGAGGCGTTATACCCAACTCCAGATAACATTTGACAGCCATGGCGATAAGTTCAGCCTCGACCTCAACGCCCTTTTGCCCTACAACATCAATATCGCATTGATAAAACTCTCGCAGCCTCCCTGCCTTGACGGGGCCATTACGCCAAACTTTACCTATTTCGTACCGCCTAAAAGGCATCTTGATATCACGGTTGGTTGCTATAAATTTCGCGAACGGCACGGTCAAGTCAAACCGCAGACCCAAATCACGATCCCCTTGGTCTTTTATTTTGTAAATCTCGCGAACAATCTCGGCATCCGATTCATACTTGTACCCCAGAACTTCCATGTAATTTAACATCGCCGTTTCAATCGGCACAAAGCCATGTAACTCGAAATTCCGTTTCAATATATCGATGACTCTGTTACGGATTATTTGCTCGGCTGGCAGAGTATCGGCCGCCCCCTTGATGTTAGTTGGTTTAAATTTACCCATATCTTATATTACCCTCCTTTCGCACTTTTCGCAACTAGTGTATGCTGTAGCCCTGCTCATCCCCAACAATCTCCCCTTCCCGGGTATATCTCTGCTCAGAGACTTCACTACTACGCTCTGCGTTTTGCAGCCTAGCCTCCTTCCGCCATATTGCCTTACGAAGCTTATCCCCAAATTTGAAATATTCATCAGCCACTGTATTGTACAAGCCTAAGTCCAGTGCCTTTTCTAGCATAGTGTCGCCATACTCAACGAACTCCTTGCTGTAACAACGAACCTTTTTCTCTTCCCAACACTCCATTTCTCTTAATTTTGACATTTCTGTCCTCCTTTTAATTTCTCTGAACACCTAAAACGCACAAAAAAACCGCAATCTCGGTTTAGCGGACTGCGGCTGATGTAGTTTCTAGATGCTAATTAGATAGTCAAAAACCACACACGGCAATCCGTGCATGGTGGTGATGCATATTCCCTGCTTTTAATCTCGTGGCACTCTGGGTGTTCATAGCCCTATTATATGATATCTAAGCACTGTTTGTCAAGCCCTACATTACCACAAAAAACAAAATCGCAAAGAACTGCAAAATCGAACCCAGCAAGACAAATAAATGCCAAATACTGTGGATATATTTCTTTTTGTGTCCGAGTGCATAAAATACCGCCCCCACTGTATATGCAACCCCACCCAGGGCGGTCAAGATAATTCCAACGGGATGCAAAACCCTAACAATCGGAACAATGGCGACTATGCAACTCCATCCCATTGCCAGGTATGCGGTCATACTTACCCGCCTGACGGTTTTATCGTACATATTAATGGCATTAAATACAATTCCTATAATTGCACACAACCACACTACACTAAACAAAGCCCATCCCCATGCCCCTTGGTCTCGCAATAAAATCAGACAAAACGGTGTATATGTTCCGGCAATCAATAAGAATATCGAGCAATGATCCAAAATACGAAAAACTCTTTTTGCCCTGTTTGGACGCAAGAAATGATAAATCGAGCTTGCAATATACAGCAGAATCAAGCTTATGCCGTATATAACCATAGCCACAATTGCCAAGGCGTCCCCATAAATCGCCGCAAATACAACTCCTACCACAAGAAAAATTACACCCAGAGATGCCCCAACGATATGGGTCACGGCATTGAAAACCTCCTCTCCCTTGGTAAATCCCGGCAGTGCCTTTTTGTCCTTTACTTCCATCAATAAATTATATGTCATGAACTACATTATTTCAACGAACATTTTTAATAAGGATTCAAAATATGTCACAATTCGGTTCGTTTTTGAAAATCATGTGATATACTGTGGTATCTCACTGGAGGCACTATGAAAACCAAAACTCAAGCCAATAAAAAAAATCTCAAGAAACCCTTGGAAACCCTTGAAAACCCTCAAGAAACCCTCACCCCCCCCCCTATTTCTGAAAAACCCTCAAGGAATGTATTAATCGGGCTATCCTGGCCGTATGCAAACGGCCGCCTGCATATTGGGCATGCCGCGTCCAGTTTGCCCGCCGATGCCCTTGCCCGATATCATCGAATGATTGGAAACGAAGTCGCATTTGTCAGTGGCAGTGATTGTTACGGAACACCAATTTTGGTCGCGGCAAAGTCCGAGGGTATAGCCCCTACTGAATTGTCCGACAAATACCATCAATACCATACTGACGATTTCAATTCTCTCAATTTCACATTCGATAATTATACTAAAACAACAACCCCAACACATGGTGACTTTGTCCGCTGTTTCCACCGACAAATGTACGACGGAAAATATGTCTTTGAAAAGACCGAGCCACAACTATATTGCGGCACTTGCGTTAAATATCTACCCGACAGATTCGTCGAGGGAACTTGCCCACATTGCAAGGCGGATGCAAAAGGAGATTCGTGTGATGGTTGTGGGAAAATTCTGGAGCCAGAAGATCTTGTTGACCCAAAATGCAAACTATGCTCAGGAAACCCAGTGGCACGCGACACAAAACAACTATATCTTGCCCTGTCGAAACTGGAACCCGAAATCCGCAAGTTTTATGATTTACATAAAGACAGCTGGGCAAACAATGCCATTGGACTGACGGGGCGATACCTCAAGGAAGGTCTTCACGATCGTGCAATCACCCGCAATATCGAATGGGGTGTGGGCCTCCCACCCGAAGCTAAATCGAAGTTCAACCTCAGCGACGAGGAGTTCGCCGAGAAGAAAATCTACATCTGGGCAGAAAATGTCCTCGGCTACCTCAGTGCAGCAAAAGAGGTTTCAGCATCTTTCACTGAAACTCCCTCATCTCTTTTTTACTTTGTCCATGCCAAGGATAATATTCCGTTTCACTCTATAATTCTTCCAGGGCTTTTAATCGCGGGGGGGAAAGAACTGCCCCAGTGGATAATGGTCAGCAGCGAGTATGTCCGACTTGCCGACAATAAAATGAGCAAATCCACCGGGAACATGATAACAATCAAAGACTTGGTGTGCAAATACGACCCTGATATGATCCGCTTTTATTTTCTTCGAAATGTTAACGACCGCAAGGATGTAAACTTTACTGAGGAAGATTTCAAAGCGGTCATCAATTCGGAACTTATCAATGGATTCGGGAACCTAGTCAACCGCACTCTTTCCTTCATAAACTCAAAATTGGATGGGAAATTAGATATCAAGTCATCGGGTAATAAAGAAATCTTTAATGAAGTTGGTAAACTTATTCATGAAGGAAAAACAAACAAGGCTCTGGCAAAAATTTGGGAAGTGGTGACGGCAGGAAACAAACTCTTCGATGAATCTGCTCCATGGAAATCAATTAAAGAAGATGTGAAAAAATGTGAAAAGGACCTAGGCGAAGTCGTGACAATTATCGCAAATTTAGCACGGTTACTATACCCATTTATTCCAACAGCGTGCGAGAAGATTGCCAGATGGTTAGGAGTAGCACTTGACAAGTGGGAACCTGTCCAATTAAAGAAAACAATCTCGCTGGGCGAGATTGCAATCTTGTGGACTCGGTTGACTTAAGCGATTTCTGTTTCACCTTCGGTGCGAACCCATGGCGGTGTCCAAAGCGGTGGACGCGCCCCCTCATCCCTTCCGACGCGCACACGGAAACGGATCTCGTGCTCACTGTGAGCTCGTATAATTGGGAAGCGGAAGCGAACTTCTCCCTGGTGAATGTGAGCCAATGCCGGACGACCGTTGACACGGAAGCTGAGTGGCACATAGCGGAAGTCATCACCCAGAGGGTCGCGGAAATCTACACCGCGGAAATCTAACTCGCTGTTGTTCTTCAACCTGATTCTGAACTCGACTACTTCCCCCATGAATACATGGTCACAGTCAGGACCGAACTTCTCAAACTCTAGGTCAACTTTTTTCAGTTCAACAGTGTTAGTTTCCAGAGTCCGTGGACGACCACACAACTCAACGCTTAAAAAAGCTTTATTTTCCATTTATTTTCCTCCTTGCATATCACCCTTAATGGTTGATATGCAGGTTGGGCACTTTAGCTCAGTCTATGCAAGCTCCTTGATTCTTTGTGACATGATGTTTTTTTGTGGACCTTTCATTTTCAAAGCATATTCAAGAAGCAACATGGTCTGCTTGCGATTCAATGATGGAACAGTAGTTCCAGATTTTTTACATCCGGCGACAAACACATCATCCACGATTGCCTGCATGCGTGTGTTGTAATCAGGTGTTTTGTTAAGAGATATCAATTTCAGTATCTCGCCTGCTGCGTCAATCTTACCTCCCATGACAAGATGTGTAATATAGGCAAGGTTACCAGCAGTCGCGGCGGTTACGGATGAATATATAAGCTTTAACAGTTGTGGATTATTTCCAAGATTTGTCTTCAGTCGGGCATCAGACACGCTCGAGAAAACTTCCCAAACACGGGTTTCCAGCAGTTGCGAAACCTCCAGCTTAGACAATTGCGGTGCATAGGTGGTCATAGTAAACTCCCACATATCTATTGCTGTTTGAAAGTCGTTTCGTGCCAACTCATCAAATAATTTGATAATCCCTTCGTATGTTGGGGCACAATTGCCGATTTCAACGATAAGTGTGTACTTCCTTAATTCCTTTGAATTCATACCCAAATTATACCCTAAAGCTCCAAATTTTGCAAGTATGAAATTATCTCAGGCAGTATCAATTGCTCGTTATGAAACTCCATTTTCTTCATTTCTTCAAGGGTTACCAGCTGAGCTTCACGAGCATATGACAACTCGTGCGTATCAAAACCACTGGTTGATATTTCTCCGCCGATGATTTCCCCCGCATAATATAACAATGTATAATGTGCAGGCCCTTTCTTTGGGTGAACAAAAAAGTTCGTTGCGGCGGTGATAATGTTACCTGGCTTGATCGTAAAACCTGTTTCTTCACGAACTTCGCGTACAAGTGCGTCGCGATGATCCTCACCTAGGTCAATGTGCCCACCGGGGAAGTCATAGCCGTTCTCCGTCCATTGCGGACTAATTAAAATTTTACCGTCACTAACTACAACGCCATATATACAAACGCGGTGTGTCAAGTCGGCGGGATTCACCTGTATCACTGTTCCATCAATTTTTCTTGCGATTATCATGCTTTTATCATACACTTAAGTATGGCAAGCTTGCAAGTCCATTTGGCGATCGCGAAACTATTTGTGGAAAAGAATCCAGGACTTATCAAAGATAAGCAAGCATTTTACAATGGAAATGTACTGCCTGACCTTGATCCTGACAAAGGTATCGCACTTCGGAATCAGGGGCGAGCGAATTGATTTAATCAAACGCCATAAAGAGAAAGTAGGTATAAAGAAATTCTTGGAATTGAACAAATTGGACGATGACCTTAACTTGGGACGATTCCTGCATTTATATACCGACTGGGCTTATTATAATAAAATGTTTGATGATGATTATTTGCGTAAGACGACTCTGGCAAATTTTGACACCAATCACCTATATACCATTGTTGAATTAGATAAAGGCATCAAGAATAAATACGGCATCTTGTATGGGATTACATCTATGGAGAAACAACTGCTTACCGTAATCGACGAGTGGAATAAAAAGCAAGGCTCGCCAAAAGGAAAACTCCTCTTTTCACAAGAGGAGTTGCTGGCATTCATCGAGATGATATCGAATATTGACTTACTCTGCCCCGTCTTCCTCGCTGGCCTGAGCGATTGCGACACCCACGACTTTTGAACCGCTGTCTTTCAGTTTCATAATTCGGACACCTTGTGTGTCACGGCCGATTTTACTGATGTCCCTTGCACGCGTACGGATAATTTGTCCGTTATCAGAAATCAACATGACATCTTGGTCGGGACGAACTTGCTTAAGGTTTACCAGAAGTCCTGTCTTTTCATTAAATGTTCCGGCCTTGATTCCCTTGCCCGCACGGGATTGTAGACGATAGTCCTCGACATCAGATCGCTTTCCATATCCATTTGCGGAAACGGTCAAAATTTCGTGCCCTGGCAAGATTACTGTCATATCAACCACTCGGTCGTTTTTGTCTATGTTCATAGACTTGACACCCGCGGCTGTTCTGCCCATTGTTCGAACATCTTCTTCACTGAAACGAATACATTTACCACTGGATGCCGCCATCAAGATTTCATCACGACCAGATGTGAATTGAACGCTGATCAGTTCGTCTCCATCTTCCTTAAAGCTGATAGCTATTTTTCCAACGCGCATGATTTTTTTGAATTCTTTGATAGATGTTTTCTTGATGATACCATTTTTTGTTGCCATCATCAGATGGCCTCTTTGATAATCCTCGATTGGAATACAGGATGTTATCCTTTCACCCTCGGACAGTTGCAGCAAGTTAACAACCGCCCTACCCTTGGTGTTCTTGGCGGCTTCTGGGATTTCGTAGGTTTTGATACAGTATACCTTGCCCTTACTTGTAAAGAACAGTAGGTCATGATGGGTATTTGTTACGAATAATCTTTCGACAAAGTCCTCCTCACGAGTAGATTGGGTCTTGACACCTTTTCCACCACGGTTCTGTGCACGATATTCGGACAGAGGCAATCGCTTGACATAGCCAAGGTGGGACATCGAAACAACAACATCTTCCTTGTCAATCAGGTCACCGATTTCAATTTCGCCAAAGTCATGGCTGACCTCGGTTCGCCTGTCTTCGCCGTACTTTTCTTTGACCTCCATCAATTCTGCCTTGATGATGTCCAGAACCTTTTGCTTGGACGCCAAGATGGATTTTAACTCGGCAATCAGAGCCTGCAACTCTTTCAGTTCTGCTTTTAACTTTTCAACCTCCAATTTTGCCAGTCGAGCAAGTCGCATATCAAGAATTGCGTTTGCTTGTTTCTCACTAAGCAAGAATGCTTTGCAAAGTTGATCGCGGGCATCATCCCTATCCTCAGCCGAACGAATGATCCGAATAACTTCGTTGATTTTGGCAAGAGCAATTACCAACCCTTCAACAATATGAGCTCTCTCTTCGGCTTTCTCTAGGTCAAACTTTGTCCTTCGTATAATAACTTCCTTTTGGTGTTCAAGATAATGATATAGCATCTCTTTTAAATTCAGGAACTTTGGCTCGTTATTCACAAGGGCAAGGAATATAATTCCAGAGCTGGTCTGCATTTGCGTGTGCTTGTATAACAAATTCAGAACAACATTTGGTTGAGCATCTTTTTTCAAATCAATAACGATTCGGTTTCCCGTACGGTCGGAAAAGTCGTTAACCTTGGAAATCCCTTCGATTTTTTTTGCCTCGACAAGTTCGGATATTTGTGCGACTAATCTACTTTTGTTAACTTGGAAAGGAATTTCAGTGACGATGATTTGTTTGCGGCCGTTTTTGCCTTCCTCGAAATCGGCTCGGGCCCGCAAGACCACTCCACCACGACCTGTCTTGTATGCATGACGCAATGCGGCACGACCCATAACCGTTCCGCCTGTTGGATAATCAGGAGCAGGGATAATTTTGATTAATTGTTCAATTGTGACCTCTGGATCGTCTATCAAGGCTACGACGCCGTCAATAACTTCATTTAAGTTGTGAGGCGGGATGTTTGTCGCCATACCAACTGCAATACCATCCGAACCGTTGACAAGCAAGTTTGGGAATCGTGCAGGCAAAACAACTGGTTGCTCTTCCTGTTCATCATAGTTCGGGACAAAGTCAACGGTGTTCTTGTCAATTTCGCGAAGTAACTCGCCCGAGATCGCGGCTAATCTTGCCTCGGTATAACGCATAGCAGCGGGCTTGTCATCGTCCATAGAACCAAAGTTTCCTTGCCCATCAATTAGGGGGTGCCGCATAGACCATGGTTGGGCCATACGAACCAACGCATCGTAAATGGAACTGTCACCGTGCGGGTGGTATTTACCCATACAATCACCAACAATACGCGCCGATTTTTTGTGCGGGCGGTTGTTGCTTAGGCCCAACTCGTGTGCCGTGAATAAAATTCGCCTGTGAACGGGCTTTAACCCATCCCGAACATCGGGAATCGCACGCGACATGTTTACCATCATGGCATAACTCATGAACGAATTCTTTAACTCGTTCTCTATCCGTACTTTTAGAATCTTCGTCTTATCAACGATTTCCTCCTCACCCGGCTTGACCTCTTTAATTTCGTCCATTTATACCCTCCTTTACCCTGCCAACTTCTCTTCTATTTTCCCTACCATTCTTTCGAAATCATTCTCTATGTTCTTATCCGTGTAACCAAACCATTCTTTAACTGAACCCACAGGATTTTGTGCAGAGGTTATTTCAATTTCTACCCCCGAAGTACACATAAACCCCAGTATCCCTCTTCCATGATTCATGGAAAGCACATATTTTTTCCCTTCCTCCTCCGAGTCCAAAATGTAGCCTGTATCTTTTTTTGATACCCTTGTCTTTTTATCCAGGAATTTCGCTATATCTTTACATTCATTCGCAAGCCTGCTGATCTGTCGCTGGGTTTCGTTAAAGTTCTCGTGGGTCTCTTCATTTTTCAGATCAATATATCGCAGCATTCCTGGGCTTAACTTGTCTCTTTTTTTCATATTACACCTCCTTCAAGTCCCATTTCCTTACTTTACCCAAATATGTCCGCTATCCTATCTCGAGTATTTGTACCGCCTTCCTTTTCTTTTCGCTTGCTTTGCTCGCTGATAATTACTGCTTGGGCTTCTTTCACCTGAGCCTTAAAATCTGCAAGATGCTCGTCCGACATTTCTGGCACATGAGATATTTGATGTCCTAAAACTTTCGACATGATACCAGAGTTCTTCAAATTTTCTAACTCCTTGCCCTTATCACGCTGGGTGACTTGTTCCCCAAGAATTTGCAAGTCGCTTTTTTCCATCCCAGCTCTTTTCATGCTGCTTAAATCCATGGTTACACCTCCACATTGCCGAATTGCGCGGCGTGTTCTTCGATGAATGCACGACGCAGCTCTGGCTTGTCCCCCATCAGGGTGCTGAATATCTCGTCCGCCATGAACGCATCTTCCATAGATACCTGTCCCAGCGTTCTGTGTTCGGGGTTCAGGGTTGTCTCCCACAACTGTTCTGCGTTCATTTCACCCAGACCCTTGAAGCGCTTGATTTCCGCCCCTGTACGGTTCATCTTTGAAAGTTCTTTCTCGTCATAAACATAGGTGGATGATTTTCCTCGCTTGACCTCGTACAATGGCGGCTGGGCTATATAAACATGACCATTTTCAATCAGCGGTCGCATAAACCGGTAAAAGAATGTCAGCAACAAAATTCGAATGTGCGAACCGTCCACATCCGCGTCAGTCATAATTATGATCTTGCCATAACGCAGTTTTTCCAATTTAAAGTCATCCTGAATTCCACAACCAAACGCTGTTATCATGTTTTTAATTTCGCTGTTTTCCAGAACTTTACTCAAGCGTGCCTTTTCCACATTAAGAATCTTACCCTTAAGCGGCAGGATTGCCTGGAATCGCTTGTCACGCCCTGATTTGGCTGTTCCGCCCGCACTGTCACCCTCGACGACATAAATCTCTGTGTGTGGCCCTTCCTCGGAACAGTCTGACAATTTTCCTGGGAGAGTACTGTTTGATAGCTTCCCTTTTGACCTAGATAAATCACGGGCGTTACGGGCAGCCTCACGGGCGTTACGGGCAGTTACGCATTTAAGGATAAGTTCTTTTGCCTCTTTGGGATGTTCTTCCATAAAGTTTGTGAACCCATCGGTTACCGCCTTTTCGACCTCGCCACGCATAAAGGAATTTCCCAACTTGGTCTTGGTTTGCCCCTCGAATTGAGGATCCATCAATTTTACGGAAATAATCGCAACAATTCCCTCAAGCGTATCATCAATTGTCAGTTTGTCATTTTCGTTTTTTAATTGATTGGTCTTTAATCCATATTGATTAATTACTTTGTTCAGGGCGTTACGGAATCCGGTCAAGTGCACCCCGCCCTCTTCGGTGTTAATGTTGTTCGCGTAGCTATGAACATTGTCGCTGTACCCATCGTTATATGCAAATGCAACCTCGACCTCGGATTGCTTGCCAACTTTGTGGATATAGATTGTTTGCGGGATGACAAGAGTTTTGTTTTTGTTCAGGTGGTCGACGAACTCGACAATACCGCCTTTGTAGTAGAACTTGTCTTCACGCTTGCGTCCCGCGCGTTCATCTTTGGCAATGATGGTCAGGCCTTTGTTCAAGAATGCCACCTCTCGCAACCTTGCACGCATAGTGTCATAGTTAAAGTCAACCGTCTCAAAAATATCACGGTCAGGCATAAATGTCACCCGTGTTCCGCGTTTCTTTGTTGGGCCGACGACCGCTAAGGCTCTTTGAGGGATTCCGCGGTTGTATGTTTGCTTGTGCTCTTTTCCATCTTGCCAGACAATAACATCCAGCCATTCACTTAACGCGTTAACAACGGAAATACCAACACCATGCAGACCACCCGAGACCTTGTAACCACCGTCACCAAATTTTCCACCAGCGTGCAACTTGGTAAATACAACCTCGACCGCAGACTTTTTCTCGGTCTTGTGAATACCTGTTGGAATACCACGGCCGTTATCGGTTACGGACACAGAACCGTCCTTGTGTATAACAACCTCTATTTGGTCACAATGCCCTGCAAGGGCCTCGTCAACAGAGTTATCGACGATTTCAACAATCAAGTGGTGCAAGCCACGACTGTCTGTCGACCCGATATACATGCCGGGACGCTTTCTGACCGGGTCCAAACCTTCCAAGACCTGGATCTGGTCTTCGCCGTATTTAGTTGTAATTTTTGCAATATTTTCTTTCTTTGCCATATCTGACAAGTATACCATATATAGGTAGGAACTGGCAAGAGTTTAGGCGAAAATTTATACGAAAAAGCCCCATAATCGGGGCGAATTTTGCAATATTTTAAGTATTATTGGTCTTTTTCCCATTCGTATTTGCATTTTCCTGCTTGGTATACTGGGCAGATTGCACTTTGGTCACAAACACCAGAATAATGCTCGTCATGGAACAAACCGATCACTTTACCACTAAGTCCTGTATCATTTGGTTGGAATTGAACCTCCCAATCCGCAAATCTCATAAAACCGTTCGGGTGTATCTTTCCAGGGATTCTTTTCAGTCTGGCATCAGAAATCTTAAATTTGTCACCTTCATTTAACTCGCATAAAGTGTTTTCCATACGACTACCTCCTCTAGCCCCCAACTAGCATAAGTATAGCCCCTCCCAGGAGTTTGTCAATACCCACGGTGATGTGATATTATCGACTATGATAACTCTTTTGAAAGGTGGCAGTGTTTACGATGGAACGGGTGCGGTAGTCAATGTTTTGGACATTCTTGTCAGCGGGGATAAAATAATAGAAATTGGTACGGATATCAAGTCCAAGGCAGACCGAGTGATTGACTGTACGGGCCTGTGCGTTGCCCCAGGCTTTATCGACGCACACAGCCATAACGACTTTTTTGTATTAAGCAAACAGTCCCAGGAATACTTCGCCCCATTCCTGCGACAAGGTATTACAAGCCAAGTCGTAGGAAATTGCGGCAAGTCCGCGTTTGGGGTTGATATGAACTCGCCCCATGTACCTGTTGCCAGTGGCGGTCTGTTCCCCCCACCTATGTCGGGGTCGTTTACCGATTTTGTTCGGGATTCCCAAGGCAAGCTGCACCTGAATATTGTCCCCCTAATAGGCCATGGTACAATTCGCGGAGGAATGGTAGGAATGGACCCAAAACATTTTACACAGGAACAAAACGACGAAATGATAACCCACATAGACGAAGCCATGGAAAACGGTGCGTTCGGGGGCAGCTTTGGGATAATGTACGAACCTGGAATGTACGCAGACGAGGAGGAGCTGCTTACTTTTGCCCGTGCGTTAAAGAAACATGACGGAATCTTGACAATTCATCCAAGGGCGTGTTCCAGCGTCTCGCTTGCCTATCGCCCTATGTTCACCCGACCACATATAGAGATCGCCTTGAACGAAGTTGAAAACTTTATGGTGAAAACTGGCGTGCGAACACAATACAGCCACTTAATCTTTGTTGGCGAGAAAACATGGAAAACCTATGATACGATGGTTAGGAGATTTCGCGAAATGCAGGAAGCAGGTCACGATATCGCCTTTGATATTTATGCGTATACATTTGGATGCTCGGTTATTACGGTCATCTTGCCGCCGTGGTATTTGGGGTTGTCACCCGAGAAACGAAAAAGTCGCTTCGTTCGAATGCGGTTAAAGATGTTGATGAAGATTTCGATGAAACTGCTTGGCTTTGGGTTTGAGGAAATTCTAGTTCAATATATATCTCCCAAACACAAGCATTACGAGGGTAAAACCATCGCTCAAATTGCACGAGACGAGGGCAAATCCGCAACTGATATGTACCTTGAACTGGTGGAATTGTCCAACGCAGAAGGAAGGTTGTTAATCAGCAAATACTCGACTGACGAGATGGTGTTAAAGTTAATGCAAAACCCTCAATCCCTCCTGATGACGGACGCCTGGTGGGAGGAGGCGGGATACCAGAACACCGCGACCTATCAGGGCTTTCCAGAGTTCTTGGTCATAGCAAAAAGACATAATTTACCGCTGGAGCGAATCATCCACAAAATGACGGGGGCAACGGCAGCAAGATTCAAAATCCCCAACCGAGGGACAATCGCCGAGGGAAACTTTGCCGACATAACAGTCTTTGATTACGAGAATGTATCCACTAACCTGTCAGTTCCCGATGAAGCACCAAAAGGAATAAAATATGTCCTTGTTAACGGGCAACTGGTTGTTGATAATGAACAATATACTCCCAATCTTTGTGGACGAATGCTTACGCGAGCGTAACAGCTTGCTTCTCTTCTGGCATTTTTTGATAGTTCTCTCTTTGATGCGGGTCAAACTTCATCATGCTTTTCTTTGGGGCGTACTTTTCCGAGTTCAATTGTATTATTGGTTCCTCGTATTTTTCGATCACCCTCTCGGCGTTATAGCGTAAGCCGACCATTGCACGCTTTCCAGCCTCTTTCATAGCCACTTCCTTTGAACCCCTACCATGCATAATTGAACCCGAGTAAAGATTCTCTATCTTATCGCCATTCTCTTGATTACTCAAAACACCTTTGACCGCAACAGTCCTTGACCTCGGGTTAATTCTATACGGTTCGCCAGATTCAAAAATATAGTCACCCAAGAAGCCCCTGATTACTTCAATATTATCTTGGTAAATCATTCCTTCCTGGCCTTTTGTGATTTTGTTCTGTTTGTGTATTCCTATCGCCTCTTGTTGCTCTTCTTCGGTCATGGCTTCCCATACTCTTGCATGTTCAAGGGCTTGTTCGATTTCCACGACTGTATAATTGGGTTTTGGGCTGTCCGTCAACAGATTCAGTCTGTTACGCGCCGCTCTCTCCCTCCTCATCATGATGTCAAGCGTTGGCATGACTACCTCCTTTAACCCCAATGCAATATTATCACATAAAAAAAAGCCCGCGAGTCAAGCGGGCTTTATCTGATGGCAAATATTATTTATCGCCTAGGTCAATGAAGTTCGCTGGGTTGACGCGAGTGCCATCCTTCAGAACCTCAATACGAACATGTGGCGTGCTGGTGAATTCGAATGTGGAAGTTGTTCCAACTGTTCCGATTTTTTGACCTTGTTCAACGCGTTGATTTGGGGTCACCACCACATTGCGGTCAAGGGACTGGAACACAGTTGCCAGGCCTTCACCATGATCAATCGTAACAGTTGTACCGTGGATTGTTGTGGTGACACTGCGAACCACACCTGCATATGTTGCCAGAACCTCTGTACCTGTTGCAGCCCCAAGGTTCAATGCCCTATGTGACTGCCAGCGATTCATTGTTGAATTAAACTGCAATTGGGTACCACTATACTCCTTGAGGACAGTAAAGCTTTCGGTGCCCAAGGGGAACCTGAAGACTATCGCACCACCGCCGACTTCGTCGTCGCCTCCTCCTCCACCGCCGCCTCCACCACCGGGCTGGCTAAGGCTTAATGCCGTAAAGGTTATTGCAACCGTGAGCATCAGCATTATCAACAACGCCGAAAACCCTATTGCTCGTGCACGCCTTCTATCCGCTCTTGTAGACACCCTTAGTTCATTGTTTTTGTTGCTCATTTTCTGACCTCCTTGCCTTGATAGTTGACAAGGTAAGGTCAGTTTATACAGATAATTACATATCTTTTTCCCAATCGACGCCCATATCCGCCCAAGCCGCGTCAGTCAGGTCAACCCACTTTCCTGTTTGCGAGTTGTCGATAAGAAAAATTGCCTCCTTATGGTCAGCGATTCGTTGGTTCCTTGATTGCTCGTCCAGCATTCTGTCCGTCGAGATATCGTTGCTTATTCTTGGTACTGTGCCGTATTTGTCCCAGTCTGATTGACTGCTTGGAAACTCCACCACATCCATTTGGTTTGAATAATCTTGCCCTTCTTGGTGGCTGTTATCCGTTTCAATTGCCCCATCGAAAACCTCTCTTGCAGTGGCTAAGGATTGCACAGGATGATCCATCATTCGACCTGCGTACCTTTTCCAATTTTCATTGTTATAGTCAGAGCTATGGTTCGGGAAAAATTCTTTAAACACATTCTCGCTGTCCCCCACTGCGACTGGCAATTCAAACTGGTCACTAAACAAATCCTCCGAGTTCAAGATCTTGTCTTCTATATCCATAATCCCCAACCAATAGTCAATAAAGTAATGCCCATCTTGCGTATTTGTAAAATCACGCTGGTGCATGTCAGCCAATTTCCCCTGTTGCTCCAAAGAATATTTTTCCCAATTAAGGGGCCTGTTACCACCTGACCATATTTCGTTTGCAAGAACTTTCCTGGAAATCATGCTGTTAAACAATGTGGTTTTTTTTACCTTGTCCGTTTCGGATTTGGTATAGGCCGGATCCAAATCATATTTCAAGGCTGCCCTGCGTGCCTCTGCGATTGTACCCACTTGAAGTGCCTGTGCTAAATCCTGCAATTCTAAATCGTTGCCCCCCTCCGCCATTAACTGGCTGTACCTGTTGCGAACTACATCTATTACTGCCCTATCCATGAACTACCTCCTTTAGATTAAATACTCCTCAATTGACTTGCGTACTCCGTGATAGCGACTGGTCCCCATGTCTTCCCTTGCGTAACCTATTGGCAGAAATGCTATTGGGTCAAGGCCTTCTGGCAAGTTGAACACTTTTATGGTCTTGTCGGCATCAAAATTTTGGACCCAGCAACTGCCGATCCCAAGGTCCCAAGCTTGATACATCATAGCGGTTGTTGCAATAACGGCACCAACCTTTCCCCAGTCATTTCCGTTGTCAATCCCACATATCAGGATGACGGCAGGAGCTCCATATCGACATGGCGTACATTGATCGACTAATCCTAAATCAGCGGGCGTTACTAGAACCTTGAACCTTTGCAGCTGAGAATTTTTTGCCGTAGGGGCAAGAATTCCTGCTTGCAATATCTTATCTAACTTGTTTTGTTCGACAGGGATATCTTTGAATCCCCGCACTGAATAGCGATCTTTTAACAATTTTTCGAAGCTCATAATATGTCTATATCATAAAAAATTTTTTGTTGACAACTCATTTCGATTCAAGTATAATCTAATAGGTTTACACATGAACAACTTTGTGAGAGGAATGGCTGCAATCGTTATGGACAACACACGGCTTGCCAAGTGTGTCTTTTAGGAATGATTATCTAAAACCACATTACACACTTGGCAAGTCAAAACTGACCCTTCTTACGGGGTTTTTTGTTGTAGTCATAACAATCAGCAAAATTGTGTCATGTGTAAAATCAAAATTTAAAAAGGAGATTTATATTATAATGAGAGAAAATTATCCTCAATATGTTCAAGATGTAGTGGACGGTAAAAAGTCGTTCCTAGATGGCTTTTGGGACTATCTAGACGAGCAGCGCGAGGCACGAGACGCACAGAAAGAACCACTTACACCAAAGCAAGTAGCAAAACAGAGACTCAAGAAAAAGTTGTTTAGTTTTGAGGCAACAAAAGATGATTGGCATGGAATGCAACACATTTTGCATGATGCCGCAGTTGCAGCAGGTGCAGAACCTGGAACGGAGTTGTATGACTATGCACTCAAACAAGGATTCTTAGCCTACCAACTTGGCATGATTCTTGGCGGAGAGTTTGGCGAGCACCCGCGAATAGTCCTAAACCATGCCCACAAATCGGCAGAAAAAAGGGTTGCACAAGTAGTTGCTGAAGGAATTCCACAACCCGAACAAATGACTTACGAACCAGAAAACTTGCACTAAGAATCGTTATCCCTTCATCTCTATTCTATCTACACCACCCAAATATTTTCTTAAGACTTCTGGGATTGTGACCGATCCATCCGCGTTTTGGAATTGCTCTAAGATCGCAGGGAACAAACGACTTGTCGCCAAGCCCGATGCATTCAAGGTGTGAACAAATTGTTTGCCCTTCTCGGTTGTTGTGCGGATGTTCGCACGACGGGCTTGATAGCAATGTGCGTTGGATGAACTGGAAACCTCCTTATAACCCTTCATGCTTGGCACCCAGACCTCGATGTCATAGGTTTTTGCCATAGCCGCCCCAGTGTCCCCTGCGGACAACAAAACGGTTTGATAGTGCAGTCCAAGACCCTCGACAAGTTTCTCCGCGTTGCGAACAAGCTCTTTATGTAACTCGTCACTTTGTTCGGCTGTTGCAAACATGAACATTTCAACCTTATTGAATTGATGTCCACGAATCATGCCGCGCTCGGATGCTCCGTATCCCCCTGCCTCTTTCCTGTAACATGGGCTGTAGGCTGCATACTTGATTGGCAACTTATCGATGGCAAGGTTTTCTCCCCTATGCATGTTAATTAGTGCTGTCTCGGATGTTGGTAAGAGGAACTTGGTTGACTTTAGGTCGTCCCCGAAATTGGTAACAAACACATCATCGGCGAACTTTGGAAATTGGCCGGCGGTATAGCCCGACTCGTAATTCAAAAGGTGTGGTGGCAATACAAACTCGTACCTATTTGCCACATGGAAATCAATGAAGTAATTAAGCAATGCCCACTCAAGGCGAGCTCCCATGCCTTTATAAACCCAGTTACCCGATCCACTCATCTTCGCCCCTGTTTCATAATTAATTAAACCTAAGACGGTTGCCAGTTCAACATGGTCCTTTGGTGTGAATTCAAACACACGTTGCTCCAAGTTAGTTTTCACCACCCTGTTGGCTTCTTTACCACCTGCAGTTACTTCATCCGCAGGAATGTTTGGAATTGCAGACATTGCCTCGAATAATCTTGCTTCGATTTTTCGCAGTTTGTCTTCACTTTTTTCAATCTTTTCGCCCAGTTTCTGCATATCGTGAATTTTAGCATTAATAATTGCCACAGGCTCATCATCGCGTTTCAGCTTTGCAATTTCGGAGCTGACCGAGTTTCTTGTTGCCCGCATTTTTTCGATTTTAGCGAGACGGTCTTTACGCTCCTCTTCCATTTCAAGAATTCCTTCGATATCAAGGACAAACCCCCGTTTTTTCAGTGCCTCCACAAAAGCTTGTGGATTCTCCTTCAATGAATTGAAATCAATCATGAAAAAAGCCTAGCATAGCTAGGCCCTTTCTGTCAACTGTACGCTGCTGTTGTTCGTGCCACAATCCGCTGGCCAGTATTGCGTGGCTTTGGGGCAGGCGGTGGAGGTGCTTCTTGAGGTGGAGGCGGAGGTGCAATCTCCTTTGGCGGCTCAGCCTTTGTCAACTCACCTTTTATGTGTGCCAGAATTTCTGCGACTATTGAATCCTTGTCAATCGGAGCCGCATCTTTTTTTGGCAAAGGATCAAGCTCGGGTTTTTCATCCTCTAGATCCATATCTCCGACGCCCATATAATCAATGCTTAACTCTGGTGGTGGAGTTGGCTTTTCTTGCACAGCAGGAGGCGGCGTAATTGGTCCCTCGTCCAGACGAGAAATCATAATGTCTACTAGTCGCTCGTCAGGGGTTGGCCTCAGCTTTATACCTGGCGACGATGGTGGAGGAGAGATTATTTCTCTTGGAGGTGGAATTTCCAATTCTACAGGAAGAGGGGCCACAGTAGGAGACGAAGAAACTGGCGGCGGAGGGGGCTGGACCACAGTTGGCGGAGGGGGCGGCGGAGCTATTATTGGGGGAGGCGGAGGGGGCGGAGCTATAACAGGAGGCGGCGGGTGTGCCCCCATCATTGGAGGCGGTGGGGGACTCATCATCGGAGGCGGTGGGGGGACTGCTGGAGGTGGGGGCGGCGGGGCCGCGACAAACTCTGCTACTGATGGGGGCGGCACATATGGCATCTCTTCAAACTTTTGGAAAATTTCCTCAAGAGGCTCTTCTTGTTGTATTGGTTGTTCCGGCATTGGAATTGGTGCTTCCTCGGAAATTGGATCAGGTGCTATTTCGACTACAGGAACTTCTTCCTGACTTTCATTAGGTGCCATCTCCAGGCCTATTTCCGCCCCTTCCGACCCCTCTTCTTCTACAGCAACTGGTATTGGCTTTGCTTTTTTTTCTTTTTTAATCTTCGGCTCTTTTTCCTTTTTCTCTTTTTTTTGTTTTTGCACTGGCTGCTTTCTTTCTATGCCGCATGTTTCAAATATTTCTTCGTTGAACTCGCGGCCTTCTTTTTTAATCATACGAAGAGTCTTCTCGTGAACCTTGTCGGATGGGGCAGCAAGAAGTAAAATCCCACACGCAAAGGCCTGGAAGGTTTCCTCGATACTTTGGAAGAATGAATCTGTATTTTCGGCGAACTCGGACATCTTATCTTGTCTGTATCTCTCGACAGCTGCATGATAAAAACCGAGGAGAACTGTCGATGCTATTATAAACATAAGAACAGCGAACGGAGCAATGGCCGAATATATTGCGGCAGTTGTTAGTGACCCATCAACAGATGCATCAGCGAATATGTTTGTTGCCGCCGCAATCTCGACAGCACCACCCCAGATCGTTATCAACATAGCAAGAAATATTATCCCTGCGTTTAAGAACCAATTATTTCTGATCGCTCCAAATTTTTTGTATTCAGGATTCGTGTGGTAAACAATCATGTTAGAAAAATTCTTGTGTGCGATCACGAATTTGTATAGAACCATAAGAAATGCACTGCCTGGGTATCTTGCCAAGATTCCTAAATACTCTTCTGCTTTTCTGTCTGGCTCGTGCTCCTCTATACTGGCGATGGTTTGATAGTTTATAATCTCGCGCATCAGTGTGCCATCTTTTGCCCTGTACCTGGCAAGTTGCAAGATTTTGAAAAAAGTGAACATAAAAATAAAAATCGCAGGCAAAATAACCCAAAACAAGGGGAAAGGATAGTTTATGCACCATTCAATTATTCTGGTCACAGCAGTCCCCCATTTACTAGCCTGTGCAATATTTTAGCCTTTTAACTTCCGTTTTGTCTAATTGTTTTTTTTAATTATAAGTATTGTTCTGGTTAAATCTTCTAGATTTTTATCAATAATCTCGACAATTTTAAATTTTAAGCGGGTCATTATGTGTTTTGCTGAATTAACTTCTTCTTGAAAATTCGGGCCCTTGAAAGCCAAAAGTACTCCGCCCTTTTTTAAAAGTGGTGACGCGAGCCTGATTAGTTCATTTAACGGTGCAACCGCCCTTGCCGTTACAATATCAAATTCGCCCTTGAAGTCCTCTATCCGACCATGAACCACATATCCATCAATTTTAAGTTCATCCAAAACATTTTGCAAGAAGTTACACTTCTTGAATGTGCTGTCTATCATTGTAAGAGTTATCTGCGGAAAACTAACCTTCAGCGGAATAGCAGGACTGCCTGAACCTGACCCTAAATCAATCATCCTAGCACCCTGTTTAAAGAATTTTGAAATCTCGTCATTGAAAAGCAAGCTGTCCTGGATATTATAAATCCAGCTCTTCTCCAGTGTTTTGTGGGCAGTCAGATTGAACGCTTTGTTTGTTTCGACGAGAAGGGAGTTGTACATACTCAGTTTGCAGTCTTTCATTGTACGCAGTATACACCGCCCTTTTGATTTTGCGAACAAGTTTTTCAACATCCGCTGCTGTTGCCCCACCATTGTTTACTATGAACCCTGCGTGCTTAGTCGACACCTGTGCCCCGCCAACAGAAGTTCCCTGCAATCCCAATTCCTTTATCGCCGTTCCAACATAAAAGTCCGGCCTTGGGCGACGAAAGGTGCTGCCTGCACTTGCATCATGATATGGCTGGCTTGTCAATCTCTTGGCAAATAATTCTTCTTGCTTTTTTACAATCTCGCATATTTTTCCGTTTTTAAGATAAAAATATGCACCCAAAATAATCCAATCTTTCTTTTTTTGAAAAATGCTTGTTCGGTATGAAAATTTCAATTTCGTCGCGTCCATATTCACAACCTGTCCTTCTGTCAAAACATCGACACAGACAACGACATCCTTTATCTCGCCGCCGTATGCCCCCGCGTTCATAAACACCGCCCCTCCCACCGTGCCGGGCAAGCCGATTGCCCATTCCAAACCTGATAAGGCCCTCTCCTTGGCGAATTCAAGAACATCGTCCATCTTTGCCCCTGCGTCGGCATAGATAAAAGTTCCATTGTCCAAAATCTCGGCAAAGTCCAAATTTATCACAACTCCATCAAATCCATCGTCCGATGCCAAGATATTGAAACCTCCTCCTATTACAAAAAAATCCTCTTCAACAAATGTCAGGGCGCTGACCAACCTTATTAAATTCGCTTTATTCTGAACGCGGACAAAGAACTTTGCCGGACCGCCAATGCGGAAATTTGTTAACTCGGCAAGGGGTTTATCCTCGTGCACGAATTCCTCGCCGCACAGATGTTCCAGATAACTTTTTAGGACATTTCTCACAATCTATGGTATGCTTGAATCGTGACCAAGTTGTTGAAAGAATCCCAACACCGCGAAGCCGCACAAATCATTCGTGATGGCGGTCTTGTTGCGTTCAGGACCGAAACAGTTTATGGTCTGGGTGCCGATGCCACAAATGATGAAGCGGTCAAAAAAATCTTCACGGCAAAGGGTCGACCATCGTCAAACCCCCTGATAGTTCATTTTCACAGCATCAAACACCTAAAGCAATATTTTGACCTAAATCCCGAGATTGAAAGAATCCTGAGGCTGATAACCGAGGCACTAACCGTTACCTTGCCCGCATCAGACATGATAGCAAAATCAGTATTAGCGGGACATGCAACCGCCGCCGTGCGAATTCCGTCATGCAAATTCGCCCGTAAATTCATTCGAGCGTGCGGCGTTCCGATTGCGGCACCCTCGGCTAATACCTCGACGCGACCTTCCCCCACCGATTGGCGCGCAGTACAGGATGATCTGGAGGGAAAGATTAATGCAATCATGATGGGCAGGCGAACACGAATAGGAATAGAAAGCACAGTGATAGAAATGCAGGACAAGGGATTAGGGATAAACATATTAAGACAAGGAGGCGTGTCTATGAAAAAGTTAAGAGAACAAACAGGCTTGGATGTCAAACTGGCAACAAGCCCTGAAGAGCTACAAAAAAGCCCAGGGACAAGGTTCAAGCATTATTCTCCCTCCTACCCCATTCATATCCTGACAGACTTCTTTGATATAATGGGACTGACATACCAAAAAGAGTATGTTGTAATAGGATACAGCAATCATTTTAACTATACTGATAAAAATATTTTGTATATAGGCAAAAATGCTAGGCAGGCAAACGCGAACTTATTCTACCTGCTGCGAGAAGCTGAACGGATTTTGAATAAATCAAAGAGTAAAAAAGATAAAATTATAGTGATAGAAGATTTGCCAAACACGGATGAATATGCTAGTGTTAGAGAGCGAGTGCAAAAAGCCAGTATCGGAGGTGATAAATGAAGTGGACAATTATAGCAGATTCGTGTTGTGATTTGAGGGACGAAGACTTGACAGGTGGGAGTATAACATTCAAGACAATACCCTTAACCCTGACACTAGGAGAAGAGGATTTTATTGATGATCAGACCCTTGATACGGCATTGTTCATCCCAAAAATGAAGGCATCCAAGACCCTGCGGTCAGCGTGCCCATCACCAGAGGCGTTCATGGAACATATGCGAGATAATGATAATATTATTATCGTAACGCTAAGTTCAAAGCTTTCCGGAACGCACGGTTCTGCCCTGATTGCAGTTGAACAAATCAAGTCGGAGTTCCCAAACAAAAAGGTCTATCTGCTGGATAGCCTAAGTGCATCTGCGGGTATGGCATCTCTGTGCGTAAAAATCAAGGAATTAATCGAGAATGGGAACATGAGTTTCGAAGAACTGACAGAGAAGCTGGATCCTATTCGTTCTAAGACTCGCGTTAGATTCTTGCTTCAGGACCTGTCCAATTTGGTCAAAACTGGCAGGCTATCCAAAGTTATGGGCGGAATCCTAGGTCTGACACCGCTGAAGTTAATTTGCGGGGACGACGGCAATGGTGAAATCAAGAAGTTTGGCTCATCCCTAGGAACAAAGAAAGGACTTGTTAAATTATCCGAATTTCCCCCAAAGGATGCATCGGTTGTAATCGCACACGCCCATAACGAGACGGACGCCGGATATCTGAAGGGGCTTTTGGAAAAACTAGGAATCACAAATATCAAAACCGTCCTGATGCGTGGGGTGGCAACATTCTATTCGAACGACAAAGGAATCGTTTTGGCGTACTAGAGAAGTGCTATCCCTTCCCTCTCCGCCCATTTATTGGTTTCATCGGAGTGAACGGATGCCTGGACCTCGCCAATGTGTCTGGCCCCAAGAATTAGCATAGCCAATCGTGATTGACCAATCCCTCCCCCAATTGTTTGGGGGAGTTCGTTTTTTAAAACCCTCTTATGATATTCTTGATCTGGGTTCATGCCCTTTATGTTGCATTGTTGCAGGAGCGTATCACTATTTACACGAATACCCATGGAACTGAGTTCTAACTCGCCATCAATCGGAGGGTGATATGCAACAATATCTCCGTTTAGTTCGTCAATCCAACTGTCATAATCTGGGGCCCTGGGCTCATCAATGCCACGGATAAACACGAAGGGATGCTGCTTAACTAAATCCTTCTCGGTCATGTTGCCCATTTCCCTCATTGTTACAAATTTCAATTTCTCGTCGATGTTGCGGTCTAACTTTGGAAAAGCACGCAGCAATTCCTCCTGGGTTTCAAGCATCGCCTCGTGTATCTGAGCAACGACCTTTTCAAGGTATTTTTGATTTCGCTGTCCCTCAGCCATTGCAATTTCCCAGTCCCACTGGTCAACAAATACCGAGTGCGTTGCATCAAGCTCGGGTTCTTCTGGGCGAAAATACGCCCCATCGACTATTATTCCTTCGCCTTGTTGGATGTTATATTTTTGTATGGCCTCACGCTTCCATTTAGCAAGGCTGTGAGGGACCTCTACATGTTTATTGGCTGCGGGGATGTAAAAGCCGACGGGCTGTTCGATCCCCGTTAAACCATCTTGCAATCCTTTACCACTTTCTATAAAATGTGGGGCAGATATCCGCAATAATTTCAATTTGCTTGACAGTGAGTTCTTGAAATGGAATTTAATCATCTCAATCGCCTCTTGCCTTGACCTTATATCAGCTATGTTCATTGCTCAGTATATGAAACTACTCGTGCTATCGCTAATACTTCCACCTTTTTCGCACCAGCCTCTTTCAGGACGCGTGCAACCTCGGTGGTAGTTGCCCCACTGGTTATAACATCATCTACTAACAATATCCTTTTCCCCTTGACTTCACTAATGACTTCATACGCACCTGCTTGGTTCTTAAAGCGTTCCGCAGTACTCATTCTTTCCTGTGGAATGGTGGACTTAACTTTACTGAGGATATTTTCGTTTATTTCTAGCTCTCCTGCAAATATTTCTTGGGCAAGCAAAGTCGCTTGATTAAATCCTCGTTCCCGCTGTCTTGCCTTGGACAAGGGAATAGGAACTGCAAAATCGTAATTCTTTGGTTTAACAGACACCCGCATAAACGGGGCAAGGGTCTTTGCCACCAAGCCATCAGAACTATACTTCAATCCTAAAATCATTTTGGCAACTACATCGTTGTATACAAATGGCGTGATAATATTATCTTTTTTTGACGGCACGGCAAAATCAAGCTTCTCTAAACATCCATCGCAAATGTTCGGATACTCAGATATGTTAATCTCACCTCGGCAACCAAGACATGTAAAGTTCGGGAATAAATAGTCTAGGACTTTTTTAATCACAGCCCAGTATAACAAAAGGGCGACAGATTGTCGCCCTACATTTGGTTGCTTGCACTTTCCTCTTTTATAATTTCTTGCAACGCTTGTATAAATTCCTCGATTTGATATGCGTGAGCGTACTTCCTCATCAGGCGTACAATTCCGCCAAGCAATAACTCCATATCCCTCGGAGACATATACGGCTTGTGTACAGTTTCCGGCATGGGGATTATATTACATGTGTGCTCCATTTTGACCTCCTCACTCTAAAACTGCTGACTTAAACTTCTTGTTTGGTTTGAACAAGGGGACGACTTTTGGCCCGATCTGGATGCGTTCACCAGTTGCAGGGTTGACGCCCTCTCTGGCACTGCGCTGCTTTAGTTTGAATTTACCAATGCCCAACCCCACTTCCCCTCCCCTCCTTAGAGTTTCGATCACAAGGTCGGTTAGTTCGTCAACGATATGACTCGTTTCCTTTTTAGGCAAACCTGTGCGGATTGAGAGGTCCTTTATAAAAGCTTTCTTTGTCATGACTAGATGATACCCAGTTGTATAAGTTGTTAAACATTAGTATACTGTTACATGAGTAAGCAAACCCTTGACCTAGGCAGAGAATCTCTAGAGAGCATGTTTTCTTCATACTACTATGAACTAGATCCTAATATCCAAATAACCGGTATGGGAGCCACTTCTGATGAGTCCTTCAGCGATGCCCCCAGCAGAGAGTGGAATCTTGCCCATATGAACTTCGCAGGAATAACAGAGGTTAATGGAGCCCAGCAATGGTAGAGCAGCAAGCTAAAAGCATCTAAGGTCAAATCTCTGTGCCAGACGCACATCAATACTAATAGGGATAAAAACCGCCAACTCAAGGTCAAGAGAATTAACCCTTATTTTTCTTTTCACGGCAAAGGCAGAACACACCCTCGCCTGGAGGGTATGATTGTAGAAGTAGGTCAAAAGAAATTATCATTCCTGGATCGATTTTCCTCTTTTTTTGATAAAGTTAACAATCCTGATAGGGAAAATTCTCAAGACTAGCACCATAATCACATAGCCTAGAAACGCGGTTGCACCAGCAAGAATAATCCATCCTTTGCCAGGCGGAAGTAAAAATTTAAGCAAGAAAAGGATCCCAATATAGATTCCAATCAGCAACCCTAGCCTTGCTTTGATGGATAATCCTTGTTTAGTAACTCGTGGCTTGAGTTTCATAAATCGCATTACCCAAAAGATATTAAGGGACAGGGCAATGGTAAAACACAGGATATTTCCGATACTAACGGCATAAATCCCCAAAGTTCCGATAAGTGCAAGCTGAAACCCTATTTTCGCCGCCCCACCAATGATAAGCGAAATCAGAGGGAGGTACGAGCGATCAGACCCTTGCAGCAGACTTGTGAATATCGTTGACAGCCCTACAAGAAATATCATAGCAGATTCCATCCGTAGTAAATTCACTGCGACAGGTATTTGCGAAGGATTTTCATGAAATGCGCGGGCGTATACAAAATTAATTAATTCCCCCGCAAAGACCAAATAAAATAAGGAAAAGAAAAATGCGATGACCACTATGATTTTAATTGAAAGGAAGAATTTTTGTTTTACTTCTTCTTTTTTTCCTTGCTTTAATAATTTTGCCGCCATTGGAACAATCGCTAAACCTATTGCAATCGCCAAAACCGCAGGCATGTTCACCAATGTGTGAACCGCCCCTGTCGAGATTCCAAACAGGCGTGTTGCGTCGCGGGTGGACTCGCCTGCCTCGGTCAGCATTTTAACAACGACTAGGGAATCAAAGACTAAAATCAAAGGGAAAACAGAAGCCAGGAATGTTATAGGTAACGCAGTTTTAAAAATCCGCCACATTAACCTTAAATCCACCATTCGGACAGTTAAAGTACCAACTCTCTCCTGGCCCTTTTCTTCCCTCTTGGCTTTCCTGAGATGGGCGAGATAAGTTATGCTGAGGAACGCGAGAGCAAAAACCTCGGCGATTGTGGTACCCAGGATTGCCCCAAAGACCGCCCATTCAACACCACGAGGCAACAAGATAACAGCCAGGGTTATACCGATAGCCAGTTTCGTGGTTTGTTCAATCAGTTGAGAGACGGCTGTCGGAACCATGTTGGACATACCTTGAAAATATCCCCTAAACGCCGCCATCAAGCAAACAATCAAAACCGCGGGTGCAATTGCAAGGTAGAGCTTAGTATTGCCTTCATTGCCTTGAAGAGAAGCTATATTGTCGGCCAAGAGAGTGAAGAGAGTTGCAAACAACAATCCAAATACGGCAAGGATAATAAGAGAGTTAAGTAAAATTTTTCGGCACTCCTGGAAGTTTTTGGCGGTTCGTTCTTTTGCAACCATCTTTGATATTGCAACCGGGATACCCGAGGAAGCGATAACAAGCAATAATGCATAAACAGGAAAAACCATCTGGTACAATCCCATACCATAATTCCCAACTATGTTGGCCAGCGGTATTCGAAACCCTGCACCAAGTAATCGCACAAGCAACCCCGCTCCCGCCAAAACTAAGGCCCCACCAAGGAAGTTTTGTTTCTTGAGGTGATGCATATACTTTTTCACTTGTTTATCTTGTGCAAAAATGTGACAAACTTGTTGTACGGACTTTAATTTTATCGAAGCATTCATATAGTAGGGTCGGATGGATAACCCTTGTCGTTGAAAGAATTTTATAGTATAATATAAAGACATGAAAGGACTTAGGCTGTCTGCGGCAATTCTTGCCATTATTGTGTGCATTATAGGTGCCGCATCGACCATTATCGAGATTATTGAAATGGATCTCTTTTATGACTTCGATATTATTTCGATTGAGGTAATTCTTTCGATGATCATTGCATCGGCGTTACTGATAGCTTTTTTCGTCGTTGCTATCATTCTGTGTGCAAAGCGAAGTCGTGGCCTGATAATCACCATACTAGTTCTCACCTGTGTTATTCTTGCATTCTTGGTCGCAGGTATCGCAATGGTTGCCACGGGAGATTATTCTGTCCCAGTTGTTTATTGGATTCTGAACGGAGTTAATTTAGCTTTACTGATCACTATTGTTATTTTATCCGCCATTTACCTGACGAGAAGAGTAACAAAGTATACGATATATAAGAAAAATAAAAAACTCCTAGACAGGATGCTTACTGAAGGATCAATTAGAGAAGATTTTTACCGCCAAGTTCTGGCGGAAGAAGCAGGAAAACTTTAACCCCAACCGAACTCGTTGTAGGCAATCTTTTTAAGATAACAATCTATCGCACAGCGACGATTTGGGATTAGCTGCTTAGGAAGATCATCAATGTTAAACCACTCCAGATGAGAACACTTTTCACATTCGCAAATTTTTGGCTCGCCTGCCCATTTGTTCACGAAGAAGTATGAGTTATAGTAATGCATCTTTGTGCCTGGAACACCGCTTTGTGCACTATCTTGAATGTGAATGAATTCAATATCCTCGCGACTGAATTCGATAGCGATTTCTTCTTTCGCTTCACGCTGCATTGCGGCGGTCAATGATTCCCCAGCATCTACATGTCCACTAGCGGCACTGTCCCACCATCCAGTTGCCCAAATATTCCCTGCCCTCTTTTGTAGAAGAATTTGTGTTTTACCATCTTCAACTCGTACAAGAAACAACATGGATGCAGAAAGTGTTGCGTTTTTACTCACTTTGCACCCCTTTGACGATTGACTTCATAAAGTACCATTGCCGTAGCATTTGCGACATTTAGGCTGTTTACCTTGCCATGTTGTGGCACGGAAACGATTCCATCAACCAAAGTTCTTGTTAATGTTCTGACACCAGTGTGCTCGCCCCCCATGACAATTGCGATGGGTCCAGAAAGGTTTGTTTTTGAAACATCCATCCCACCCATATCGGCGGCGAAAATCCAAAAACCTTTCTCTTTAAGGTACTCAATTTCGTGGTTGATATTTGTGACTTTGCAGACCTTGACATGTGACGCGGCACCCGCAGAAACACGAATAACGGTGTCCGTTACAGAGGCACTGCGGTTCTTTGGAATGATGATGCCATCAACCCCCATACACTCGGCAGTACGAATAATGTTACCGAAGTTATGCGGGTCCTCAACTCCGTCCAGTATCAAAATCAGAGGCTGGGTGCCTTTTTTGTATCCCTCGTCGATAATTTCCCTTAATTCGAAATATCTATAATCACTTACGAATGCAACGAATCCTTGGTGGTTCTTAGTCTTGGAAACCCTATCCAGAGCCGTCCTGTCCACGAATTGGTATACAATCCCGCTGTCCTTGATTTTGTCCACCAAGTATTGGGCATTTGTGCCTTTTTGAATCATTATCTTTTCAACGGTCGCGTGTCCCCCAAGGGCTTCCTCGACCGCGTTCTTTCCTTCAACAATCATGCATTAACTTTACCACAACTGCGGTCACCTTGTCTAACTCATTATTCATGTGCCAAAAACCGACAAGTGCTTCCAAAGCCGTTGCTTTGCGGTATTCACAGAGAGTCGCGTTTTTTGCCTTGGTATTGACCTTGGCATTAAATGCCCGTTGTGCAAGGTCTTTTTCTTCTTCGGTCAATTTAAGCGTGTCATATACTTGGGCTTGGGTCTTGGCATTTTCATAGGACGAAGCCCGCTTGTGCAGGACATTAATTTTGTTATCCGCGTCATTAACAAGGAACGAGCGAATAAAAAATGTTATAACGGCATCACCAAGGAATGCCAAGGCCAGTGGGGATTTAATCATAATATATTAAAACCTTTCGCGGGCATAATCGTCAACTAGATCCCGAACAGATTCCTCCAATACTTGATTATTACTTTCCATAGTTAGTGGACATCTCCGGCAACGCTTTTTATCACCATGAATCATGTACGAGCAAAAAGATTCTATGTGTTGGGTTACTATTTCCCAAACTTGGTCGCCGATGATTTCTTCACCTATATTCCGCTCTTCTAGCAAACTGCCTGCGAAGCCTTGTGCATGAACTTCAAGGTCAATTTGGTTTTCACAAGTGAACAAGTCGCCTTTTGGCATATTCGCCTCCTTTTTATCACATCGAGGTTATCATAAATTACACTTTTCGTCAATACCCATGGTCATATGCACAACATGGTTAAAGTTATTTTCGAGATGGATAGCCCATTCGTACTCAACAATGAAGTAATCGTTCGGGAATGCCCCGTCGAGGTGGATTGGTGGCGGGGACAACCCATGGTTGTGGATTTGCTGACAGAGCGATTTTTGTTGGATTTAGAGACAGATCCATATTCTATCCAGATTTCTGAGAAGCTGTTTCTTGTCCGCAAAAAACTCGACCTACAGGTCAGCCCCGATTCTCCTCTGCCCTTTTATTTCTTATCACTTGTACAACAGGGGCAAATGGCAAAAGCACGAGATCTCTTATCATTTGATATAACAGAATCTGCATTGAGAGAGTTTTTCGGAGAGTTCGAAATTATTTTGAATAATTACCTGGAAGACGAGAAAGTTTTCTCGATTTTACCGAACGGAGAACGAGTAGCAAAAAATTTCCGATTTGATGTCGAGGGTATCAAAATCACAAACATCTCCTGAGCCTTGTCTTTACCTCGTCTTCCCCAAGAATGTTTTGAATCTCCCAGAGATCGGGTGTGCTTTCACGGCCGGTGATGGATACCCGCACTGCTTGGGTTAGATCTTTGACCTTGATTTCAATGCAAAGAGATTTGACCCACGCAAACCATTCCTCGCGTATTGAGAAAGTCTTGTAATTATCCAGATATACTTTGACGATTGGATTTTTCCCCGTCTTTGGGGCAGTCACAAGGTAGTCAAACATTTCGGGTACTTCAGACCACTTAGCAATATCTTTACGAGGTTTTTGAGTTTCGCGGTCAATTTCTAGTGCCAAGAGTATTTTGTCGTCAGTAATTCCAAATTCCGTGACCAGTTCTCTGATTTCCGACTTAGTCATTCTTGAAATTACCTCTCGCGATAGATAATCTAGCTTTTGCAAATCAAATAGGGGCGAGTTCGTTCCAATATTTTCGAACTTGAAATCGAATTCAGTGTAAGGGTTTGTTGGGTTGGCAATTCGCCACATTTCGTAATTTGTGTTAAACAAAGTCAGTATATATTCCTTGATTGAGGCTACTGGGTAACCCTGGGCAATAAACCAGTCGGTTGCGGCGAAGACATCTTTCCGTTTGCTGATTTTTCTTTTGTTTCCATTTTCCTGAACGCAGGTCACTGGGAAGTGTGCATAATGCCAAGACGGTTCATCACTGAATAAGGCTCGATGGAGTTGAATGTGCTCGGCTGTTGATGGTAGCCATTCCTCGCCACGAACTACATGGGAGGTACTCATCATAGTGTCATCTACAACATGGGCAAAGTTATAAGGTGGAATTCCATCCTTTTTAAGAATTACAAAGTTGTTCTCCTGGTATGGCAGACTCATCTCGCCACGAATTAGATCTTGCCACGATACGCGTGCTTGAGTTACATCAGACATAAATCGAAGGCACCATTTCATGCCAGATGAAAGTTTTTGTTTTGTATCATCAAGGCCGAGGCCTCTGCATACTGCATATTCGTGCTTGTATCCTGGGGTTTCCTTTTTCGCAATTTGTTCTTCTCTGCTTTTCTCCAGATCCTCTGGGGTGCAAAAACATGGGTAAGCATGCCCCTGCCCTACCAATTGCTTGGCGAATGCATGATATATTTCTGTGCGTTCGGATTGCTTGCCCGCAAACTCGTCGAATTTGATGCCGAATTGGTCAAAGCCCCTCATCAGGTTTTCTGTTCCTCCCTCAACTTCACGCTTTTTGTCAGTGTCCTCGATCCTCAGAAAAAACACACCTTTGTGTGCATCAGCAAGCAAGCGATTTACAAACGCCATGGCCAGGGACCCTATGTGCAAGCTGCCCGTTGGACTTGGGGCAATTCGAAACGCGATTCGTTTTGCGGGCAAACTTGGCGGGACTCCTGCATTTGGAAAAAGTAACTCGGCAAGGTCTTTCAGGGTTTTTTCAGAAAATGGGGGGGGGGTCAGGGTTTTTTCAGGGTTTTTATCAGTATTGTTTTTTTTCATAATACAATATAGCACATCGAAAAATCCAAAATCAAGTTTTTGTGTCAGTTTTAAAGAGGTAGAGTTTCTTCGCGTAGTTTAGTGACTTGAGTTAGGGCTTCGTTGATAGCGGCGATAACCAAATCTTCCATCATTTCAACATCGTCGGGGTCGACAGCCTCGGGCTTGATTTTAAGGTTTAGTAATTCATATGCCCCGCTCATCTCTACCGAAACCATACCACCGCCAGACGATGCCTCGATTAGAGTTTCTGCCAAGTCTGCCTTGGCTTGCTCTAACTGCTTTTGCATAGCTTGCGCCTGTTTCATCATTTGCTGCATGTTTGCGGTACCTGCACCAGGGAACTTCATAATTAACCTCCTATATCCCTATAAGGGTACCAGAATCGGGCAGTATTGACAAGTCAAAGAATTTGAGGTATAATCCTTTCATGGAAAATATAGAAAATGTTGACGAATACCTCCTTGCCCACGCAGACCAGTTTGCCAGTGTCGGTTTGGACATTAACAGAGCTCTCGAGCTTAATCATCTTATCCAGCACCAGTATATGTTGCACAGAATATCAGGAGAGATGCTTAAGAATAATACGGCTGAGCTCACAACAATGATTGAACAAGCAATGACGCGTGCTGTAACAAAAGACTTCATCCATGAAGACGAAGAATCCGAGAAGCTAAGAGAGTTTGCATTCAAAAACCATCCATTTTTTGAACAAGTCAAATCCTACCTTTAACCGATAATTTCTCGCCGAATATTTTGCGTAAATATTCAGTTTTAGGATTTTTTATCGCATTTTTTTTAGGGGGCTGGATTTCAATTTCAGGGGGGAGTTTTCTTTTGTGTTTTTGTAACATATCATAAGCGGTTTGATCTTTCGCGAACACTAGGATTTGTTCTTTGTCAAAGTATGTATCTACTTGATTAGCAAGCAGGTTGTATAACATATAGTCCTTTTTCTCCCGCAGCCTCTTGGTAAGATTACCATATACCGCGTGCAGATCAGGAGCCATTGATATTATATCGAACTCTTCTTCCATGTCAGCTCCTTTATTTGTTTTCTTAAATTGGCCACAGGCAGAAACAAGTCAGGGGGAAAATCCCCCCATCTGTGCCACTCCCAACCCTCGCATTTATGGGGCTCTTTGGTTTCAACAACACCACTGTCTAGTTGAGCGGTCAGGGATATCGTAACATAATGCCTGCCAATGCTTTCAAAAAGATCATTGGTTACGCCTGCGACCGAAATATTTTTCAGGGTTATGCCTGCCTCCTCCATTGCCTCGCGTTTGGCACATTCCTCAAAATTCTCACCATATTCTAAATGTCCGCCCGGCGGAGCGTATTCACCATCTCCATGAGCATTTTTCCTTTTTCCTAATAAAATCTCGTCCTTGTCATTAAATATATAAACAGCTATCCCTATTCTTTGTATCATTAAACCCTCCACGATACAACGGTGGCTACTGCCCTTGCACTTGTGAAATTTAGGCGGACAGAAATTCGGCCTGCCTCGAATTCATCAAGGTCAACCCGCTGTGGCACAAGAAATCCACTTGTTATGTCAAGGGCCTTTCTTGTATCGCCCTGCGTGATTACAAGCTCAACTTCACCCTGTGTATTGAAGCTGGATACCATAAACATATCAAGGCCTGCTTGTGTAATATTAAATGTTCGAGTCAGCCTGCCGTTGACACTTGCCGCGGTTATTGTCCAAACCCCGTTGCTCTCGTTGTGGTTTAGGTTACTGGAACTGCCGGAAAATGATGTAGTATAACATCCCGTCAATATAAGAACGGGAACAGTTAATACCAAAGCAAACGCTGCAAAAAATAATTTTTTCATATTCTATTGTAACGCAAGAATGCATGCTCCGTCAAACATTGATTGCGGGTTCAGGGCAGTTTTTATTGCCATCTCCAGCTCTGCAAATACTTTATAGGTATCCAATATTTGCTTACTTGGATTCTGGAGAAACCTTGTCTTTATCATCTTCTGGATATCAACGATCACCGTATTAAGTGTAACAGAGGACGAAGCAATGGTCTTTAATGTCTTGTCCAAAGTTTTTGTATCTCTGGTAAATATAGCGTCAAGCAGACTCTCAAGCAGCTTGATATCCAACTTGCCTAACACAGCTACCACATCGATCTCGCTTGGATTTTGGGAATATGCAATTACAGCCTCTGCGGTGGATAGGGCGTCCCTGACCGAACCGTTTCCCGCCTCAGAGATCAGCCTAATAGCCTCTGGCGTTGCAATAACCCCTTCCTTTTTAAATATGGAAGTCAATTGTTTGACCAGCAACTCCACCGGCACAGGCCGCACATCAAACCTAAGAACACGAGATAGAATAGTTTTTGGCAACTTGTTCGGTTCAGTTGTAGCCAAAATAAAGATTACATGAGGCAAAGGCTCCTCTAGGGTTTTTAAGAACGCGTTGAAAGAGCTGTTAGAAAACATGTGAACTTCGTCGATGATATAGACCTTGTATTTGGAATAAGTTGGTGGATATTTCGTTTTTTCGATTAAATCTCGAACATCTTCGACCCTGTTATTAGACGCAGCATCAATTTCGATTATATCAATACCATCCGCAAGTGGGTTATCGCCTGTTACCAATCGTGCAAAAATTTTGGCGATACTTGTTTTTCCTGTTCCTCGCGTTCCGCATAATAGATAAGCATGGCTAATCCCACCAGCTTTGATTTGGTTTTGTAGAGTTCTGACTATATGGTCTTGGCCAATGACTTCTGTAAATTTTTTCGGACGATATTTTCGATAAAGTGACATGCTACCAGTTTACCCTAGTAAACATGATTATGGCAAACAGAACAAAGACAATTGCCGCATCAAACACTGCCCGGCGGGGCAAGGATTTGTAAACCCAGAACGCAATTACGCAAACTATGAGCACCAGCTTTATTACGAATAGTGCCAATGCCTGCGACAAAATAAAAGCCACGACTAAATATATTCGCGGCTCTTGTTTCGTTATTCAAGTTGTTATTTAAATTGCTGCTTCTTGCTGGGTGAAGAATTCTAATGCACCTGCTTGCTCTTCAGTAGTTAATTCTGTTTCGAATGGGCTTGGTGTAAAGTTTGCCACAAGCATCGCGTTTTTGTGTGTCGCTGTAGCATTTTTCCTTTTCTCTACTCTTTTAAGGAAAGCGTCTGTCCCTTTTTCCCTATTTTGTTCGAATTTGCCTACTTTGGTCTCTGGCTTTGTACCAGTTCCCAGTGCCTGCTGTATTCCCTGAACCATCATTTCCTCGCCGACTTGCTCAAAGAAGTCCGCGTGTTGTACACTTTCCATCATTATTTCCTCCTTAAAGATTTTTAGAATACCCGTATTATACAGACATAGAACCTTATTGTCAATACCCCTTTTTATAGTGAATATTATGAACGGTCGTTATTTAAACATGTTCTTAAGCGAGAACTTTCGAGCGTGGGATTTTGTATATCGAATTGAATCAATTTGGCCCGTAATGTCAAGTAAGCCCTCGGAAATCGACAGATTTTGCACCGACAGGTTTTGGCCTGTTATTATTATCATTGTGCCATCTAGATGGGCGACAACCTGATGAGGTTCGGTTGTGCGGATTTTTTTTATGCCTGATAACGACAATTCCGCACGATTTGTTAAAGATAGTGTCTGCATGTGATTATATATGTTTATCGCACCTTTGATTGTCAATAACCGCCGAAAACGCCCATAAAGTATAATGCGGTGGCAGTTCCAGCAACAACCGCCAAGATGCCCAGAACGACTGCGGCTATTTTTGCACCAGATTTTGGGTAACGACCGACAACCTTGCCTGATTCACCATTTATATAAAATTGATATGTTTTGTCCTTGTATCTGTAATTATTTATATAAATCGGCAACATAACATAGTTAAATCTCCTGTCAAGATATTGAGTATTAACATGTAACGACCCAACACGATCTGCCCGATATTTGCGAACAATCATGTTGCTAATGTCTCTCCGTACAAAGTTCGCGAATTCTTGGAAACATTGATCGAGCGTTTTGCTGTAGTGTTCGGCCACAATCCCACTCAGGAATTCTTGGCGATAGACCTTTAGCTGGGTCATATTAAATGGGCGAATTCTGTTGAAGTTTACCGGTGCGATACGCTCGCCCGCCTGGAAGAGTTGGTCGAGGTATTCTTTATGCATTGTTCCTCTGACACGAAACCATCGTGTTTCGGTAACAGTCCGTGTATTTTGCCCCGAACCCACAGTTCTGGTAACAGTCCTCCCTAGAGTACCATTATAGTTGTTTTGTGTTCTTGAACTGAAGCTCCAAACCGGTGTATAGATTTTTGTAAACTCTTTGGAAACATTTGTCCGCTTTAGAGACCCTGGAGCAAAAAATCGCTTCTTTAACCATTGCTTGAAATTCGCCTCTGCCGTTTGTTCAGTAATCCTGAATGGAATCACACTATCGGGCTGTATACCAGGCAGCTCATTAATCTCCCTCACTTGGGCAGAGCCACAGAAGGCACACTTTCTTGCTATTTCTTTCTTTTCGACGGATTCTTTGGCACCACAGTTTTCACAAGAGAAAACTTTTGCTTCGGTCCACTTCTTCTGACTTTTCATCATTTCGTCAGTAATTTGACGCCTTTGTACCCGCTCGCCATCTTCTAGATCTCTGGTTGCCCCACAGTGACGACATCGCAATCCTCCGCTCTCTATATCAAAAAACATTCCCGCACCACAGCCTGGGCACTTGTTTTGGATTGTTGCGACCTCTTGCTCAGTCATTACTTCTTCATGGTGAGTATCTTGATTCATATGTTGATGATAGCACTTGTTGACAATCTTGGCAAACTGTATTACTATCCATTATGGATAATCAGATTAAAATTGTTGTCATAGAGGGCCCCAGTGGGGCGGGTAAAGATACATTGATACGCCAGCTTATCGAATTGCATCCCGATACTTATGTTAAAATGCCGTCAATAACTGACAGACCAATGAGAAAAGATGAAACCCAGGGCAACCCTTATTTTCATGTAACTAAAGAGGAGTTTGAGGCAAAAATTAAGTCAGGTGAGGTATTCGAGTACACAGTTTCTTCACGAGATGGAAGATATCGTGGGATGAACAAAAAGATAATTGATGATATTCTGGCGACAGATAAAATTCAAATTAAGGACTGTGATTGGGTTGGGATAGAAGCACTCCGACGGATATATCCAGGAAAGGTATTGGCTATATGCTTGCATGTCCCGAAAGAAGAAATCGCAAAACGATTGTTAGAGCGTGGAGGCGACCCTAAGGATATAGAAAACCGCCTGAATGATTACGACGAGTACGCACAAAAGATAGCCAAATACTGTGACATAATCATCGATAATATTAAGCTGTCCGATTGTGCCCGTTCGATTCACAACATAATTACTTATAACTATATTTCATAATTACCTGTCCAGTTGTCCTTCTATGTCTGCGATGATGGCATCATCCTTTGCTATTATTCTTGAAGCTTTTTTCTCGGCTCCTGTTTCTTTGAACTGGACAAATGCATTTTTAATTGCCTCAACTTTTGCCGTGAAACTCGCCGAAGCACTTTGACCTAGGCTCTCCACCATCTCTTTGAGGGTTTTTTTCGAAAGATTAATTGCTTGTTCAACTTTTTCATTTGATTGTTCCAGGTAGGTACTTGCGTTTGTTACTGCTCCCTCTTTTTCGGCTATTTTCCCGGATATCTCTCCAGTTTTCTCGCTAGCCGTTTCTACTTCTTTCTCTGCCTTAAGTATTTCTTGAGTTGTTACTTGTGTTGCTTTTGCAATAGCGATTAGGTGTGTTGTTCTCGCGTTGATTGCCTGCAAATCTTCTATCGACGCATCTTCACTTGTCAGAGTTCCTTCTTGGCCTTTCAAGGCATCCCTTAAATCTCCTGCTGCCATTTTCTGAGAATCTAACCTAGACTTGTGCACGGCCTCCTTTCCTGCGGCTTTGCCAAGTTTTTTTTCACTGAGCTTCAACTGTGGGTTCAATATCAAACCAGACAAAAGTTCGTCTATCTTCGCATAGAACTTGGCCAGCTTTGCTGACACATTTCCACCTAGGCCTGTGGAAAGCTCTTTTCCTGCGGCAAACATTTCTGTGGTCGCATCAGCTACATTTTCTTTGCAGGTTACCGAGGTTTGAACACATTCACCGTAATTTAATGCGGAAGTCTTCTTTGCTTCTTTTGCTGCGTCAAGCTTTCCCGAGGCCTCTCCTCGTTCAACATACACTTCGTCAAGCTTTTCTCTGAGGGCTACCTCTTCGGTGCCTTGCTCGAGTGCTGCCATTGTTTTCTCCAGCAATTCAAGTAACTGTTTATTTTCTTTGATCTTGTCAGCACATTTCGCCCTATTCAGCACCTCTTTGTTTTTCATATCGCTCATAACTACCTCCTTTATTCAAATAATAGTATAAAGTCTAGTTATTGTCAATTACATTTAATTACATACTGTCTATTTCGCCTTCAAGTGCCTCAAGCATCGCGTCGTCTTTGGCTATTGTTTGGGTGGCTTTTTTCATAGTCATCCCTGTTTTAACATTTACAATCGATTTCTTTACACCACCGGCCATCTTGTCAAAGGTTGCGGAAACTGCTGGACCGATACTGCCAAACATATCAGTGACTGACCCCTTTGTTTGACCAGCGACCTCGTCAAGATATTGGTTAGAATCGGATAGGTAGCTTTCTGCTGCACTAACTTTTTCCTCTTTCCCTGTTTTAATGTCGTATAGTCCTTCGACCCTTGTGTTGGTTTGGTCTTTCTGCATCTCGGTCTGAGCCATTTCCGCTACTGTTTCTTGAACAAGTGTTTCTAAATAGGTTAGGGCCTTTTTTCTGTTAAGAGCTGCCTCGAACGATTCTTCCGATGACCCCACCGAAAGAGAGTTTACTTGGTGGTGCAATAACGCCCCTGTTTCATCCGCGGCCGTTTCATACTTGGCAAGGGTGTCCTCTTGACCTTGCTGCTGCATCACAATTTTGCCAAGCTTTTTCTCGCCCTGGTTTATTTGTGGTGTTAATACAAGATTCGATATTTTCGCATCAATTGCTGCCAAAAATTTTGCGACCTTGGCCGATGCGTTACTGCCCAGAGTTTGCAGAAACTCCTTGAACGAAGTAAACATGGAGGTTCTTGCCCCTGCCATAGTCTTGCTGCATTCTTCTGCCTGGGATGCACATTTTGTGTATTCCCTTGCAACTTTTAGTCTTTCTCTGGCCGCATCTCCGCGAGCTCCTTCCGCTTGCTCCCGCTCGTCATATACCTCAGCAATTTGCTGTCTTATCCCTATCTCCTTTTGGTTTTTAGCGTCTTGTTGATACAATCCCGCAAGGGTTTCCGCTACCTGCTTGATTGTCTCTTTACAAATCTGATCTTTGTTAAGTAACTCCTCAAGTTGTTGTTTGTTATGAAATTTACTCACGACAACCTCCTTTAATCCTATTAATATACAGCAAAGGACAATTATTGTCAATACCCCTCATATCTATGGGGATGGAGACGGCCGAAAGTGCACCCTTAAGTACAAAAACAAAGGTTCTGTATGGTATGGGAGCGTTTGGATATGGGTCCGTTGGGCAAACTTTGGGATCGTTCCTTATGTTTTTTGGAACAGGCATTTTGGGAATTCCAGGTGCATTAATGGGATTGGCGATTGCATTATCGACCGTGTGGGACGCGACAACTGATCCGTTTGTTGGATACTTTTCAGACAGGACTAAAAGCCGACGATTCGGCAAGAGGCATGGGTTCTTGTTGGTTGGATGTTTGGGGGTTGCTGCGTTTAATCTTGTGCTTTGGACGATTTCTCCGACCCTGCCACTTTGGACGAAGTTCTCGCTGATTCTTGGAGTTCTTCTGATATTGGAAACTTTTAACACTACTTATTCTACGCCATATCAGGCATTGGGGTTGGATTTATCCAAGAACTATCAAGATCGAACGGCGGTTCAGGGATACAGAACAACCTTCTCGTTCATGGCCTTGCTGGTGCCGTCGGTATTAATGAGTATTTTCCTGGCTCCTGGGCGATATGGGGATATCTGGAGCAGCTCGCAGGGCTATGTGCACATCGCCCTCGTCACCTCTACACTGTGTGTGATTTGCGGGCTGATTGCCTTTGTGGGGACTTACAAACATCGTCCGGTAAACATAGCAGTTCAAGAAAAATCAAGCTCTCGTTCAATCTTTAGTGATTTCTTCTCCGTCTTTCGTCAGAAGAATGTGTCTCGATTGATTGTGGGGTACGCTATCTCACTGAGTGCCGGTGCCTTTATTACAACTCTTGGGCTTCATATATTCACATACACTTTCCTGTTCTCGACATTAGAGATTCCTTTTATAATGCTGAGTTTGATTTTGGGGATCATTCTGGGTCAACCTATTTGGTATTTCTTTTCACGCCGCACGGACAAGGTAAATGCCTTGTTGACCGCTTTGGGTGTTGTTTTGATGGGCATGGTGTTTTTCAGTATTATTTTGGCAGTGCGTAACGAGATTAACCCTGCATTCTTGCTTCCTATTGTTTGTATTACGATCTTTGTCTGTGGTTTGGGAACAGGGTGCTTATACAGTTTGCCGATGAGTATGTTTGCCGATTGTGTCGAAATAGAAAAGCAACGCACTGGTGTTGACAAAACAGCGATAAGTGCCGGGTTTTTGACATTTTGCATGAAGATCTCAAATGCTTTTATAATGTTCCTTATAGGGGTTACCCTTGATTTGATTGGCTTCCGGGGTAATTTAGCAACACAAAGTATGTCTGTACAAAACTGGCTTGGGTGGGTTCTTATAATTGGGGTTGTAACCTCGTGCACAATTGCAATGTTTGTTTATAAAGGATACAGCTACAATAGAAAAGATTTCGAGGACTAAGGTTGCTTCTCCTCTTCCGTTTCCGATAACCCTAATGATTTGATTTTAGAAAAGACCTCTTCTACTGCTTGTTCAATAGCTTGCGGGGTTATTTCAAGCTTTTCAACTTTTTCCAGGGGAGTTAGTTCTTTTGAGCTCAGTATAGTTATCACTTTTTCCACATCCTCGGCGGTTTTTAGGCGGGGGGCCAGTACAAAAGCCATCGCCGTTCCATAAAAGTATTTTCCATCCATTACCTCTGTTCCCACATTGGCATCTTCGGCACTTAGTTCTCCCTCTCTGGAGGGGTTTTCTTTGTCGGCTATTCTTGTTGCTTGAGCTTCTGTGAATTCTCCCTGTTCTTCGAACTTATTAAGCAGTTCGTAGCCGTAGGAGATGTCCTGGGCATATTGCTTAATATCTGCGAGTCTTAGTTGCTGCATGAAGCCTACTTCTCCTTGTCCGCTTTTCATTCTCTCGTATAATATCTCTAGGGTTATTGTTAATGTTTCGCGCATCTCTTCATAGCTTTTGTTTCTTGCCTGGTCATCGGACATATTTTTTACAGTTTCTGGATCGTCTGCAGTTAACGCGTGACCGAGCTCGTGTACTAGAATGGCTGCTGGATCATCAAATAATGTTTTATCTACATTCAAGTCCCCTGTTTCTGTATTATATTCAGAGTCCTCCATAACTGGAAGTTTTAGTTGTTCCAGCTTTTCCTCCAGTTCTTTTATCTTCTCGTCGTCTGCGAAGGGGCTGTTTTTTTCGAATTGTAAGCTGCTCTCAGCCGTCTGGATGTCCTTTGTCATATCTTTTTGTTTATCAAAGGTTATTTGACCGTCCTGTAGCATTTTGTTTATTTTTGCGTATAGGCTTGGTGACATTTTTTTTGTAAATTCTTGTACTTGGCTTATTATTTCTTCGTCACTTATTTTTGACTTTTCATTGTTGATTTTTGGTGTGGATGTTGAAAAATCTCCAAGGGCGATTCTTTGTGCAAGTGGACCAAATATCTTTAAGAATTTGTGTTCCTGGGGGTCGTACATATCTGAAAACGCTTCGTTAAACCCTGCGATTCCTTTTGAATATTCTTTGTCCTTGTTAAATTCTTTCATTGCTTAATCCCCTTTAAACATTTCCTCTCGAGTTTCTGTGTATGCTCGTTCTGCGGTCATGCATTTACTTTTCTTTTTGTATGTATTTTGCATTTCGTGCTTTGGGGAGCTTATAGCCAGTTTATTAGCCTCACTGTTAAGACGCAGGCCACCTACAAGATAGCGAAGCCTATTAATACCTTCTCCGGCAGTTGCCCCACCGCCGAAAATTCCAAAACCTGCAACAATTGCAGGGGCTAGGAATTGCCGAACTGGATCTGGAGCACTCTCGAATAAATTGTATAATATAGGGAATGGGATGCTGTCCATCAGTGTGTTTATTATCGGGAAACGAACTTCCTCGGACATCTTCTCCATAGTTGTCAGCATTTCTAAAAGTGCTGTGCCTATTGACGGTACTGCCAAAGTTTTCATTGCACGGATTCTGTCACGCAAAGCAACCGCTTGTTTTTCCTCGTACTTTTCCGCCGCAACTTTTTCTTTATTATATTCCATGAAGAATTATACAATATTTCTGTTGATAAAGTCAATAAGGTCCGAAATTCTAATGCGCTCCTGCTTCATAGTGTCACGATCTCTTATCGTGACAGAATTATCTTCAAGGGTTTCGTAATCGACTGTAAGACAAAGCGGTGTCCCAATTTCGTCTTGCCGGCGATATCGTTTCCCGATAGAACCAGTTTCATCATATGAAACAGAAAAGTTTTTGGATAAAGTATCAAACAGTTCGTGAGATTTATCTGTAAGGCCTCTCTTTTGCAGAGGGAGCACTGCAACAGTATACGGAGCTATGCTTGGCTTTAGCTTCATAAGAACACGAGTATCGCCCGGAGCAACCTCCTCTTCATTGTATGCATCAACAAGAGTCGCCAATAGTATCCTGTCAAGACCGTGACTGGATTCGATTACAGTTGGTACAAACGGGTCTTGGCCTTCTTCTTTGTACTCCATTGTCTTCTTGCTGTCGCGTTGATGGTTTCCTAGGTCAAATATGCCTCGATGATGTGTTCCACCTATTTCTCCCCAGCCGAATGGGAACAAGTACTCGGCATCTACGGCCGCTTTGGCATAGTGAGCTAAGTTGTCGTGATCGGCGAACCGGATATTCCTGTCGGTTATTCCTAGCCGTTTGGTATAGAACTCGTGAGCTTTTTTTTTGTAGATGTCGTACCATTTCATGCTTTCTTCTTCTTTGCAGAATAGTTGGTATTCCATTTGTTCAAATTCAACGGTCCGAAATATAAAGTTTCCTGGTGTTATTTCATTTCTGAAAGCCTTTCCTATTTGTCCTACACCGAACGGGACTTTTAAACGAGAACTTCTTTGCAGGTTTTGGAAATTTACGAATTGAGACTGTGCGGTTTCTGGGCGAAGATAGATTGTGTTTAGATTCGCCTCTGTTACACCACGATCAGTACTAAACATCAATTTAAAGAATCTTATTCCTGTCCAGTTGACTTTCCCGCATGCTGGGCACTTGATCTTATTGTCAAAGACAAATTTTTCCATCTCAGGAAGAGATAGTTCCTCTGGACGCTTTTTTGTGTCCTTCCATGTGCCAGATTCCTCGATAAGCTTATCAACACGAGAACGATGCTTACAGTCTTTACAATCCATTAAAGGGTCTTGGAAAGTATCGACATGCCCACTAGCCTTCCAAACCATTGGGTTCATTAAAATTCCTCCATCCATACCGATAGAGTTTCTATTTTCACGAACAAAAAATTTCCACCACTCGCGTTTGATGTTATTTTTCAGTTCGACACCCAAGGGGCCAAAATCCCAAGTATTTGCAAGCCCACCATATATTTCTGAACCCGGGTATATAAAGCCTCTGTTTTTACTTAACGCTACTATTTTATCTAGATTCTGCATAATCCTCATTCTATCACAATCAAGTCAAAGAACGCAACAATTCTGTGTCCCTCGAACATCGTTGATATTTCGAACTGGAATTCACGCTCGGTCTCTGCGTCCGGGAAAGTTAATGGAAATAGTTGTATAAGGGATGGAAAAGTCATTCCCTCTAAAACCTCTTGAACATGGAATAAAGGATTTGGTATTGATTGGCCCAAAACAGTTAATGTAGCATGAAATCTAAATGTATCACGCCCAGCCAAACGCTCTGCACGATACCGTGTTAGTGGTAAATAGTCTATATTTCTCCAGCCTATTCCGTCTCGTTCCTGTAGGTTCACATTCAAAGCTAACATTTCCGGATATGGCATTACGATTATGCGAATTGTGGCTGCCCACCTATCAACTGTTATGACCACAGACACATATCCATCCGGGTCTGTATCTCTATGGAATCTAGGCAGGTTATTCTCCCCAGTTCGCAAGATTGTCAAAGTTGCTGTATCTCCAGAAGATATCCTTGGTGTTACGGATATAAACTCAACCGCCGTAGGGCTTGGAACCAGATTTATAGCGTGAGATGTTTGGTTATTTGGAGATGTTGTTATTTGTATAAACTCTCTATGCTCTGGTTGCTGAGGTGTTTGATTTGGGAACACATGCATTGTTATTACACCGCCGTTTGCTACCCATTGATTGTTTATCCTAAGGCCGTTTGGAGACACGGTTGTATTTGATATAGCCAAAATTGCCCCTATAACAATAAACAGTAACGCTCCCGCTACAAGCCCTATTACAAGAAATTTGTAATACTTTTTCTGAGAAAAGTTTATTACTTTTTGACTGAACCCCATAACTAAAACTATTATATCTAATTCGCAAAAACTTTACAAATCTTTTTTTCACTCTCTTATAAAAACCATACCAATGGTGTTCCTGCCGCAATGTATTGTAACAGCAACGCCAACAGTTAGGTTTAGTGTTTTAAATCCATAGGTCTCAAGATCTGACATGATTATTGAAGGAAGCTCGTTGTCATCCATTTTACTATTCCCTACTAATGCAAGAGCTTTATCAGAATTGATATGTTGGTCCAATTTGTCTTTGACAAATTCCTGAACACATTTCTTGAATAATCCTTTATATTTTTTACCTGGTACAAGGCGTCCTTCAGAATCCATTTGAAGAGATGGTCTTATCTTTAATAAGTTCGCACCTAATAATTTTAAACCACTTACCCTGCCACCACGGTGAAGATATTTAAGGTCATTTATTATAAATGATACATCTACTTTATCTCGGTATTCTAAAAGAATCTCATATGCTTCTGAAACTGACATTCCTTGATCTCTTAGCTCTGCTGCTTTCATAACTTGCACGCCTATACCCATTGTTAGAGTTTTACTGTCTACTATGTACACGCCTTCAAGGCCCTCGGCTGCTCTTTTTGCATTGCCGTGAGATGCTGAAAGTTTATCACTTATATTAAAGTGAATTATTGTTCCTCCGTCTTTTGTTGCCGCCTCGAATAATTCGCGATAGTCGCTCTCTAGACCTGCACTTGTTTTTGGTGCTAGGTTTTTTTCCTCGATTGCTGTGTAAATCATTTCTGGTGTGACCTCAGTATCTGGGAAAGAATCACCCTTTTCTTTAACACTTGTTACACCCATTGCAATAACTTTGACATTTAGTTTCTCATACATTTCCTTTGTCAAATCTGCTGGGGAGTCTGTACTTATAATAAATTTAGCCATGCCTATAGTCTATTCTTTGAAAACTATATCGTCAACTAAAAAGTCATTAAATAATAATCTTTAATAGTAACCAATCTTAATAAGTGGATAAATATTATTTAATAGTATTATTTTTTGGAATTTTTAAAATTTACTACAATATATTGTGTAGTTTATTAATGTAAGAGTGGGGATAAAACCTATAAACTCTACACAGGATATTAGATATGAAACAAAATTTTCCACGGATAATTGTAGAACTTATGCAAGAGAGAGGGATAAACCAACTTCAACTCTCTGAAAAGCTTGGTGTTAGGCAGTCTCAGGTTAGTAACTGGGTTAATGGAAAAAGCCTACCAGGTTATTATTCTATTAAGATGATTTGTATAAAGTTAAAAGTTAGTGCTGATTACTTACTGGAACTTGAAGATTAAAGGCTTAGATTTTTTCTTTTGAAAACAAAAATAGAGACAATTGATGTAAGAGCTATTATAGTAATATAAGCAAGTAATACAATCCACCAAAGACTAAAATCTCCAATAGCCATTTCTGATGGAAGGAACCACCCAAATGGTGTTATCCATCGGAAAAACTCTAAGGACGAGTGAATATGGGATAAACTGATAAAAAGGAAGAAACAAACAGGAACAGCTATAAGTAGTCCAGCCGCCCACTTACTACCTGCGAACACCGATCCTAATAAATAAGAAATGAAAACAACTGCGGAAAGAGAAATTGTCGCCATAAGAGTTGTAGAGAAGAAATGTCCAAAATTAAAACTTTCTCCGAGAGCGACAAATGATAACAGGCCAACACTTAGTAACAATATGAAGAGTGTAGTAAGTTTAATAGCCAAGAAAGTAAGTGCGGTAAGCATATATTTGGTTCTTGATATTCCTGACATTAGATGCATAGACAACGATCCACTATCAACTGGTCTAAAAATAAGCCTAAACACCAACATAATAAATAAAACAAGTCCAAACGACCATAGCAACTCCCCTAACATAGTAGCGGTATAAACACCAATATCACCAACATCAAACATGTCACCAAATATTCCACCACCTGTTTCTCCAGTCATCATATCAACGATAAGAGGATACATAAAAATAACAAGTGAAAAATAGACCATTATTACAGCCATAAAACACCAATAAAGAACAGCATTTTTTTTGAGAAGTGACTTAAGTAGTGTTCCACTCATTTAGATACCTCCTTTCCGACTGAGTAAAAGTGCATAAAAATTTCTTCCAAAGAAATAACTCTTTGCTCTATGTCAATGACTATATGCTTTGATAATGCTTTAATAAACTTGTCAACCATTTCGGGCTGGACAAGGAATTCATATTGGTCATTCTCCAACAATTTTGATTCTACATTACTGAGTTTCAGGTCACCTACATGACCGCGGACAATAAACTTTTTTCGTTGCTGCGTTTTTAGGTTTTTGACATTATCTTCCTTGACAATACGACCATCTCGGATAATAAGGATTCTATCTGCCGTTCGTTCAATTTCCTCGAACATATGGCTGCTAATCAACATTGTTTTCCCCGCCTGTTTTTCCTTTTTAAGGAATTCTATAAACTTCGCTTGCATTAATGGATCAAGTCCACTGGTAGGTTCGTCCAGGATATAAATTTGCGGATCGTGCATAATTGCCGAGATGATAGCAGTTTTTTGCTTCATCCCTTTGGACATCTTTTTAATCTTTGTCATTGCGTTTAATTCGAAATATTCTATCAGCTCTTCGACCTTTGCCGCTGGGACATTGCGTAATGTAGCGACATAATCTAAAAATTCTCGTCCTGACATTCCTGCGGGGAAAGCGGGTTCTCCAGCTATGTATCCAATTTTTGCGGAAACTTCGGTTGCGTCATTAAACGAGTCTAATCCGTCAACTGTAACAGATCCGGTGGTTCCACGCACAAAGCCTAAGATACACCTAATAGTGGTTGTCTTCCCTGCCCCATTTGGGCCCAGAAATCCAACAACCTGACCTTTGCGTACCTCGAAACTTATGTCAAAAACACCCTTGCCATTGGGGTATTTAAAGTTCAAGTCTTTAATTTCGATCATGCTCATAATATAACATTTATATGTCTACTAGTCCAATCAAATAATCCGAGGTACATCCCAATATTTCACACAGTCTTTTTAACATTGCCGTGGACGGATCTTTTGAATTACTCTCCCATTGACTTAAGGTATTATGAGCAACGCCAAGAATCTCGGCAAGTTGCTTTTGGTTCATCCCTAGTTCCTTTCGCAATTCTGCGACTCGTTCTCCTCTCAAAGCCACTTAAATAGTATCCCCCAGGGGGAAGTTTTGTGGTTGTGTTTTCCCTGTGGAGGAAATATAATATCTCTAAGGGGGAAATAATGCCAGGAGAAAGAGAAAACATCGAAGTATTAGCTCTCGAAGAGTTAATAGATAGAGTTATGTCGCACACAAAAAAAGAGATACGCGAGTACCTCTTTAATTTTAGGGAAAGGGTTATTCTTAGTATGCTAGAAGACTTGAATTAAGCCTGTGGCTTTCCCCTTTCTCCGATGACTTTTTCAGCGACATTCCTTGGGACTTCTTCGTAGTGGCTGAACACCATGTCGAAGGTTCCGCGGCCTTGTGTAAGGGAACGAATGTCGGTTGCGTATCCGAATAATTCAGATAATGGAACCATTGCCTTGATAATCTGGGTACCTTGGCGGCTGTCCATCCCTTGCAGTTGCCCACGACGGGAGGAAATGTTACCCATGACATCCCCAAGATAATCCTCTGGTGTTTCGATTTCCATCGCCATGATAGGCTCCAGAAGAACGGCGTTGGCTTTACGCATACCTTCTTTAAACGCCATAGAACCAGCAATTTTGAACGCCATCTCGGACGAGTCGACATCATGGTAAGAACCATCGACGACAGTGATTTTGAAGTCCACACACTCGTACCCTGCCAGGACTCCGGACATTTTCGCTTCTTGAATACCTTTGTCAACAGCGGGGACATATTCTTTTGGAATTGAACCACCGACTGTTTTGTCGATGAATTCGTAACCTGTGCCTGGATCTTTTGGTTCCATCTCGATGACTGCGTGACCATATTGACCACGACCACCAGTTTGCTTGATGTATTTTCCTTCGACGCGAACCTTATTACGGATTGTTTCACGGTAGGCAACTTGCGGCTTGCCAACATTAACATCGACCTTGAATTCACGGCGCATTCGGTCAACGATAATCTCCAGGTGCAGCTCGCCCATACCAGCGATAATTGTTTGGTTTGTTTCGCGGTCGGTGTATGTCTTGAAGGTTGGGTCTTCCTCTTGCAGCTTGATTAATGCCATGATCATTTTTTCCTGCATTGCTTTTGTAGCGGGCTCGATAGCCAGATTAATAACAGGGTCGGCAAAGGACATAGCCTCCAAGATGATTGGTTTTTTCTCGTCACATAGAGTGTCGCCTGTGATGGTGTCTTTTAATCCAACAATAGCACCGATGTCTCCAGCACGCAATTCGGTAATCTCTGTTCTGTTGTTGGCGTGCATTTGCAGGATTCGACCGACACGCTCTTTTTTATCTTTACCAGAGTTTAACACATACGAACCCGCGTTAAGGACACCACTGTATACACGGAAGAAACAAAGTCTGCCAACAAATGGGTCAGTTGCAATTTTGAATGCAAGGCCACTGAAAGGCTCGTCATCCGAGGATTTCCGGGTTGCTGGTTGATCTTTGTGGTCGATTCCGTTGATGTCAGGAACGTCAATAGGTGCAGGCATGTAGTCAACAATAGCGTCAAGAAGTTTTTGCACACCTTTATTTTTAAAGGACGAACCGCACACAACTGGGGTAAACTTCATCGCGATTGTTCCCATGCGGATACCGCGTTTTAGTTCCTCGACTGTGAATTCCTCTCCCGCAAAAAACTTCTCCATTAGGGCATCATCCATTTCCGCTGCTGCCTCGACCAAATTCTGCCTGTGCAACTTTGCATCATCCAGCATATCCGCTGGAATATCAATTTCGGACATGTCTTTTCCAAGATCATCGTTGTATATAGTAGCTCTCATAGTTACAAGGTCAACGATACCTTTAAAGTCTTTTTCCTTACCAATTGGCAACTGGATGGGAATAGGATTGGCACGCAACCTGTCACGCATTGTTTGGATTGCACGCAGGAAGTTCGCATCATCACGGTCCATCTTGTTGATGTAGGCGATTCTTGGGACTACATATTTGTTTGCCTGAGACCAGACCTTTTCTGATTGAGGCTGAACCCCTGCCCTGGCACAAAATACCGCAACTGCACCGTCCAATACTTTCAGAGACCTCTCGACCTCTACTGTAAAGTCAACGTGACCTGGGGTGTCAATGATATTGATTTGGTGGCCGTTCCAGTATGTTGTTGTTGCGGCAGAGGTGATTGTTATTCCGCGCTCTTGCTCTTGAACCATCCAGTCCATTGTTGCTCCCCCATCGTGGACCTCGCCCAGCTTGTGGTTTTTACCCGAATAGAACAAAATTCGCTCTGTAGTTGTTGTTTTCCCTGCGTCGATGTGCGCCATGATACCGATGTTGCGGTACATATTAAGTGGGACTTTCCTTGCCATTGTGGCCTCCTTTTACAAGCATTATATTATCACAAAAAGTCAAGGGTTGACAAGGACTTATTGGGGTGCTAAAATTTTTAAGGGGGTAAAATATGGCAGACATGTGGTTAGAGTTTACACAAGGCCTTAATATCTATCCAGTAGATAAAGAAAGCTGTGCGGCTGATGCAGCATTGTTGGCACAGTCATGGGAAAATTTAGGCAAATCTGCAGAAGAGATAATAGAAGAGATTACACAGATGTGCGAAGTTGACTGTGCAGACACATATTGTGGAGTCTGGCAAAAGTTGGATGAATTAGGTATTAGTCGTTAAAGAGCCTCAGTAGTCCCAACCCCCTGCGGGAAGCGGGGGTTTTTAGTTGTCGTCGAGGTTCTTTTTCAGGGCACGTTGGACGAGGAGGATTGCTACGCCCAGAATCCAAAATGCAATGGTGAATGCAAGAAGGGTCACGATATAAAGAGCAACATGAGAATATGACGACGGGTCAACGAAATCATACGCAAAATCCCCCGTCGGCAACCCAATAGCCAGGTTTAATAACAGAAATGAAAGTGGATATACAAGAAGCAACAAGGCCATAACAAGCGCCCGTTTGAATGTTTGAACCGCCCCCGTACGAACAAAGAAAAAGAAAGCGAACATCACAACTGCACTGATCAGATGTGTAAACATCAAAACCCCTGTCAAATGGTCGGCGTACATCGCACGGTAAAATGGTGTCAGTACCAGGGCAACGACAAGGAAAACAATGGAAATATAGAGGGTTATTCCCGCAACAACTGTTGGATGTGTGGCAAATCGTTTAATCCTTGAATCTTTGACCGTGAACATCGTGATTCCAAAAAGAAACAGCCACATCATCATTATCATGTTAGACTGATTTGTAAACATATAAAAGAATCCCCACCAAGCCTGATACGAGCGTATGTACCAAAAAAGATTATCCAGCAACAAAAAGAACAGCACAAACGCATACAGCAGTGCGAAGTATCCAAGAGTTATATCTCTTTTTCTGTCAGGCGTTTTGTTTTTCATTGACATAGTGTACCCCATTTTAGTGCATTAAATCATGGAAAAAGTAATTAAGTGCGATAACCATTAGTGTTCCAGTCATGATAACAACGATCATCCATTTACTTCGGTTTGAGTACTTGTACGCCATAGGCAACATCTCTGTGAATACAACACCAAGAAGGCATCCTGCTGCAATCGCGTATGCCATTCCCGCAACAAAAGTATTTATTCCGCCGACGGCATAACCAAGCAATGCTCCAAGAACAGTAGCAAATCCGGCAATAGAACAAACTGCAAGAATCTTCCACCATTTTGATCCACCTGCTTTCATAGGAATAGCGATCGACATCCCTTCGGGAACGCAAGACAACCCAATAACAATAGCGGCAACAATTGATCCAGAAGCTCCAATTGCTAATCCCTTTGGAATATCGTGCAAGATTATTGCAAAGGCAACTGTGAATGCGATTGCGAACATTTTTCTTCTTTCGGATTTTGAAATTTCGTGCGAGCAGTCCTCGCTGTGTGGTGTTATTCCGTGGACATGTTCATGACCATGTTTGTCAAAAAAGCTAAGTGCAAAGGCAAGCCCACCACCAATTGCAAGTCCTAGCAGCGTAAACCATATTCCTGCCCCGCCATGCTGGTACCAAACTGGTTCAGGGTACAAGTTCCCATCTGCGTCGAAACTGTGGTAATGTCCGCGGCCGATAGCATGTGGTACAAAGTCAACAAGTACAAGGGTAGTCAGGACTGCGGCTGCAAATGCAAATGCAAGTCCGATTAGCTTTTTACTTGGCTTTTTTATAAACAGGACGATAACTCCTCCGAGGATAGAACTTAGCATTCCTGCAACAAAAGCCATTAGTAATACATTAAGCATCTACATCCTCCGCGGTGAAAAATAAGTTATAAGTTACTCCGCCAATAGTTATTTGCAGCCTGTATTGTTGTGCATTTGGCTCTTGTTGCATCAGGAATAGATTAGCCCGCTGATATGCCGAAGAGGTGTTGTCGGAAACCTCTGGGTTTGCAATGTCTAGAGAAGGAAATGCAGTTACGAAATTAACTCTTTGCCCTGCGGTTGTTGGGGCGGTATGATAAAGATGGTGATGCCAACCGCCAGTGCTGTTATACGAGGCGTGATTTTCTGATGGGTTAATGTTCGCGACAAGGTTCACACCATTAAGTCTTATGGAAACTTGATTGCCAGCAAAAGTCAAACGAGCCTCGGTTATTGGAGAGGTTGTGACCGCTGTTCCTGTCGGATTCTCAACCGAGTTCCAATTGATTGTAACTCTGTCAAGACTGTAAATTCGTGCTTGGTGCGTCGGTGGCGAGCATGCCACAAGGACGATTGACGCCAAAGCTATCACTGCAACTAATGAAAATAATTTTTTCATATTTAATTATATAAAACAAAATATAAAAACACAATACTATTTCGTTGCGTTTGTAATGACGGCGATATCAGTCGGCGGCATACGCTTTGTTTATGATAGAGGCAAGAGCGATTCGGTGCTCACCGCATCCACATTCAAGGGTGTCAATCGTCTTTAGGTGTTCTATGATCTGTGGAAGGGGTGTCTTGCTATTCTTTATGCGACGATGGATTGTGGTATGGTCAAAGCAAAGCCTTTTTCCAATTTCGCGGGTGGATAGTCCTTGATGATGAAGGGCAAGGGCCAACATTGTTTCCAGCTCGGTATTACCCTCCCCTGTGAACTGATGTCCGCAGCTTTTGCACAGGAAGCATTGCTTTCCACGACGCAAGCCGTTTTTAACGATTTCTTCATTGCTACAATGTTTGCATTTCATTTAATTAAAGATTATCATATTACATGGCAAAAGTAAAAGATGAAAAGACAGATGCAGAGTTACTGCATGGTCGGCGGGAAAAGTTGCGACAAAACTTTGACAAATTAGGGCTTCAATCATTTCATGATTCACATGTATTAGAGTATGCACTAGGATTTTGCGTGCCCCGAGTCGACACGCATCCAACCGCACATAGGTTGCTTGAAACATTTGGCAGCTTGGCTAATGTGGTTGACGCACATCCGAGCAAACTGGAAAAAGTTCCTGGAATGGGCAAGAATTCGGCATATTTGATTGCCTTTTTGCGACAATTTGTAACTTATTATATGGGGTCAAAAACAAAGCAGGATAGAATCTCCACCAGTGCGGATGCCATAGAGCACCTGCGAGAATTCATGAAAACCCTGGGTGTGGAGGAGTTCGTTCTAATGGCCTTGAATAAAAATGGAAAAGTATTACTGGAAAAAAAGGTGGAAGGAACTTTGAATCGTGTAAATATTGACCTGCGTGATGTAATGGATATGGTTTTACGGGTTAAAGCAAGTGCGGTGGTTTTAGCACATAATCACCCCGAAGACACACCTGACCCTTCGGATAGTGATGTGTTGTTTACAAGGGCGATGGTGAACCTGTTGACCCCATTGGGGATTCAGTTGGTTGATCATCTAATCTTTTCAAGAACAGACGATGTATACAGTTTCAGAGAATCGAAATTTTTAGAGTTATTTATCAATGAGCATAAAGAATTTGCGAGGAATCGAAATTTTGCGTATACTTGATTTATGATAAAAAAATTAGCTATTACAATATGTGTGCTAGTTACAATGATAATTCCTGGAACTGTATTAACAGGGTGCGAAGGAATTGGCATTGCCGTTACACCATGGGATGTGCGGATAGACGGAGAATATCTCAGATGGGAAACAACAGGGGGTGGAATAACCCCAGGTGGTGGACACATGACCCGAATCCATCATGTTCGTGCCCAAATGCCGGGGCTGACCCTTTATACCCAGGTGACAATGGGAACATCTATCAACCTAAGAGATCCTTTTTGGGGTTGGCACAGAGAGCGTTCGGAGATAACTTGGGGTGCTGGAGGATGGGAAAATTTGCCCATCGACCAAGATGTTATATTTTCGGTATGGGCACACGAGACAATATATAGACCCAGGCAACATACGCTTTATCGCGAAAGTTCCTGGTCAGAAGCTGTTATATGGACAGAAGAACAAAGACAACTTCCTGTGCCAGAGATTACATCAATGTCGGGCGATACTCTCTGGTGGATATCAACAGGCAGCGGATCCTGGCGTACATATGCAATTAGGGCAAAAATAAATGGAAACTCTTTTTATTCCATCCAGTTCGGGTGGGGGTTAAGTGGAACAAACTTGTGGGCAACATCATGGTGGGATTCACCAACTTGGGGAAGTAATTGGATTCTGCTACCCCCTGGAAACGCTGAAGTATCAATACGCTCACAAGACGAATTACACCAAGAGATTATCAGAACCAGCAACTGGTCAGAGCCCGTCATCTGGGAGAGGTAGCAGTTCGGGTTGTTCGTATTTGACAATTCTAGGCTTGCCTTTGTAGTGAGATTTTCGGATAAACCTTGAATCGACAAGCTCTCCATTTTTGTAAATATCAATATAAGTCCGTGCCGAGCGTGGCGGATAACCATAGTCAAGTACTATTTCTTCCCCATCTTGGATTATTCCTCCCTGTACTTCAACGGATTGAGTATGGATGGTTCGTTCCACCCTGGGCTTGTATTCATGGGTACGAGGTGCTCCATAAATTCTTACGACAGCTTGATTTCGCCTTCCGTGGTCAATAACGCGGGCTTCTATATATATGGCCTCACCTGTAGTATTCTTGAACTCTAAGTCTGCTTGCGACGACACCATTGCGTCAAGGCCAAGGGGAACATAGTTGATCGGTAGGCTGTGGTTATGGCTCTCGATAATTCGCAAGCCCGATAATAGCACAGCGTTGAAGAGGGTGGTGCTTGCTTGACAAACGCCACCGCCTACCCCGTCGACGAATTCGCCATCAAGAATTATTTTTGCGGTGGCATAGCCTCTGTCACGAGTCCTTTTTCCCACAATGTCATTAAAGGAAATTGTTTCGTTTGCATTTACGACCAGGCCATCAAAGACTTCTAGTGCTAAAGTTATATTGTTTTCGCGGGGGGCATTGTCGATGAAGGTGGTCGAGTATTGGCTGCGAACTGTTATTCGCTCTAGAATCACATTGGGATCTATAGGCTGCGTGTCGCGAACGATTGCCACGATTTGTCTTGGTTCGCGTCGCCCCAGTGTCCCTATGATCTCGGCACATAATCTTTCAATATCTAACTCTCTTCCATGGCTTTGTTCTGTGACCCAGAATTTTTCCTCGCTGTCAGGATTAAAATTTACTTTTCCGTTGTTGATAGGTTTATTGACGGATGCTCCAACCTTCTTCACAATTGGCCACAGCTCTGGGAACGATGTTTGGAATGTCTCGTGAATTGCCTCGTTGGTTCTACCCTCCCACATTGCTTGCAGTTCGTTTGCCCGTTGATACAGGCTTCTACCTTTTACAAAGCTTTCTCTACTGGCAGTATCCCACCAATTTGATTTTATTGTTTTATTTGTGACAATTATAACATTTTCTTCATAGTAAATGGAGAACAAAACCTGCTGGGGTTCGGAAAAACCAAACAATGGAATGATAATGAATAAGGCAAGGGTCGCAACAAAAATTCGTTTCATAGCAGTAGTTTGTGTCAATAATGGTTTTAGTATGTTCAAGTTATGTGTATTTGTTTCGGTGTGTGCGTCATTAGTATTTTATCATTTTGTAACGCTTGATAACCCACAGCTAGAAGTTTTAGGCAGTGGCACAATCCAAATATTTTCCAGAGAACGGATCGAGAGCCCCCTAATTTTGAACAGACAGGATTTAGGCTTCGCATTGGCCTACACAGTAAGCAGTAATAACGCCCCCTTTCTCCGTCAAAAATTCAGCGTAATTGATGGAGAGTCTATAACCCTAGATTGGTTTCAATCGCCCCAGAAAATTCTGCAAGCATTGGGACATGAATATATGTTCAGCCAAAGAATGGGTGATTTACAAACAATATACGCCTATTCAGGTCGTGGGCGAGATTTTGTGGCTAGAGGTCGCGAGCGGGTTAACCTGCAAATCGCAGTAAGGGGTGGTCGGGTTACAGTAGGATGGCCAGTAATACTTGGCAGTTTCTAGACTAATCCAGCCTTCGTCATGATTTAGGGTGAAGGGATACTTACAAATTTCCAACTGTTTTATTGTAGCCCGACTTGTCTGCGTTGAAAATTTCAATGCCAGTTTTTTCGATATGATCTAGGCGATAAGCATCATCCAATTCATTAGCGGTCAAGAACTTTACATGAATTTGGTCGCCCATCAGGAAATCTCGTGCCAAGTCAGGCACATCAAAATGTTTACGGATTCGGGCATTGATTTGCTTGGCTTGGCCCACATAATATTTGCTCTTGGTTTGATTAAATATAATATAAATCCCAACTCCGCCTTTGTCGGCACTAGACAAAATTGCATTTAGGGACTTCCACTCTTTTTGATCAATTTGGGATTTAAGTTTTTCCTTCAACTGTTCTTTTGTTTGTTTGAAGGTTTCTAGTTTAGATTTTTGTTCTTCTTTTTTTAATAACTTTACTCGGGCGACTTCATCAGCTTCTTGTTTTTGTGCTTTAACATAATCAACAAGAACATCAATATCTTTTGGTTGGATTTCTGTGGAGCTTTTTTGTCGTAGGTACACAAAAAGCAATGCCGCAACGAATAGAACAAAAATTCCAATACTAACATAAATAGCCCACATGCGTATATCGTATCATGGAAAATGTAATTTGACAAATATAGGCGAGTAAGAAATTCAGAAGAAAGGAGGTAACTATGGAAGCAGCGGAAATAATTATGGTGGTGATTGCAGGATTATTTTTAGCCTTAGGTCTATTTATGCTAACGGGAAAAGGTGAAATGCTTGTGGCGGGATATAATGCATCAAAGCGGATGCAAGAAAAATACGATGGCAAAAAGTTGAGCAGGCTTTGTGGTGTAATGTTGATTGTAGTTGCGTTGGCAATAGGGTTGCTGGCACTTGAGTTTGCGGTGTTTGAAACGGATTGTCTTGTGTGGGCTGTGGTGGCTGCAGTCATAATTGGAGTGATTGTCACATCTGTGATTGGCATGACCGCAAAAACATTTCGAAGGCAAAATTAAAAAAGGGCACCCGCCCTTTTTTGTTTGGTTTAGATTCCTTGTGAAACTTTGACGCCAGGGCCCATAGATGATGCCAGGGTTACGGATTTCAGGAATGTTCCTTTTGCTGCACTTGGCTTTGATTTAATAATTGCAGCAATGATTGCGGCATAGTTCTCTGCCAGTTTTTGTGTGCCGAAAGATGCTTTTCCAATCAGGACATGGACATTGTTTCCCTTGTCCAGACGATATTCAACTTTACCGCCCTTCGCGTCGGTAACTGCTTTTTTGATATCGGTTGTAACCGTCCCGCTCTTTGGATTAGGCATTAAACCTTTTGGACCAAGAATCTTTGCAACACGACCAACGATACCCATCATGTCAGGTGTAGTGATACAAACATCAAAGTCTAGCCAGTTTTGGGATGTGATTTTTGTGATGATATCCTCTGCTCCGACATGGTCGGCACCGGCCTTTTTAGCCTCATCTTGTTTTTCAGGTTTACAGATTACAAGAACTTTCAAGGTCTTCCCTGTCCCGTGTGGCAGGACAACGGTACCACGAACCTGTTGATCCGCTTGACGACCGTCAACACCTAGGCGTACATGCAGTTCGACGGATTCATCAAACTTTGCGGTTGCACCCTTGATGACCAGGTCAAGTGCCTCGTCCACTGGGTGAAGCTTGGTTTTATCGAATTCCAGCTTTGCACGACGCTCTTTTCGCTCGAAAGGCTTTGGGGCTTTCTTAGGAGCTGGTGCCTTTGCCGCAGGAGTTGCTTCTTTTTTTGCGACAGGTTTCTTTTCAGCTTTCACTTCTTCTTTTTTAACTTTTTCACTCATAAATCACCCTCCTTACGCGTCTACGACAACGACGCCCATGCTTCGTGCCGCACCTTCAACCATACGCATAGCAGCCTCAAGACTTGCTGCGTTCATATCAACCATCTTCATCTTGGCAATTGCCTCGATTTGGGCACGCGTGATCTTGCCCACTTTGTCTGTGTTTGGCTTTTTTGAACCAGACGCCAGGCCCAGTTCCTTTTTGATCAGAACCGCCGTTGGAGGGGTCTTGATCTCGAAATCAAACGAACGGTCACCGTAAATGGTAACAACGACAGGGATGATCAGCCCTGCATCTTTCGCCGTTGCGTCGTTAAATCCTTTAACGAACATTGGTATGTTAATACCGTGCGGACCAAGGGTCGAACCAACCGGTGGTGCTGGTGTCGCCTTGCCCGCTTCTATCTGCAGTTTAACCTGAGCCTTGATAGGTTTACTCATGGCAATATTCTCCTCTTAAGCGGTTCAAACGGAACGGCGTTCCTCCCGCGAGTTATGGGTAGTATAGCACAAACAAAAAGGACTTGTCTAGTCCCTTTTTTCTTTACCTTTGAATATTGTTGAAAGAATGCTTTTCTTTTTAGGTGGTTGCTTTTTCCGCGCCCTCATCTTTTCCATATATTCTTTCTTTAGGTGATCTTTGGCTTCTTGAAAGGCGTGTTGTCTCACTTCGTCCATGTCAAGTTCAACTATTTCTTCGTCTTCCAGTCCTAGATCTTCTAGACCAAGTTCATCTAGAATTCGGGTTGGCAGCTTCACCGTGTCGCTGATATTGAAAGAACCCTCGACTTGTGTAAAGTTGTAATCGACTACACGGTCGACGCCCAGCTGCTCGGCAGTTAAATATTCTAGATCATGGTCGATGTCGCTGACCTCTCGGCAGAAAAATTCGAGATTGTACACGCGCTCGTGTCCAAGTACATTATTTATCTTGTCTAGCCTGACTTTTTGCCTATCCACCTCTAGCTCGGTAACAGGCCGGGAGATATACCTACTGGTTTCATTCAATGGGCAGTGCACCTCGTAGTTTACATATGCGTAAGTTGTTTGTTCGATTCCTTCAAAGTAGCTCATGGTAAATCATACCACGAAGCAGCCACTTTGTCAATACAGCATAGACTTATCTTGAGAGCAATCGCTCACGCTTCTTTTTTCGCTCTTGGTATTCTGCTTCCAGCTTTGCAAGTTGTAATTCGTTAAGTGTCGAGGACTTAACATACTTTTTCATGTCCATCATATCTTGCAGGGTTATTTTGTCTTTTTGTAGCTTTTCGCGAATAGCTTCGTAGCTGTGCATATATTCCTCGATTATTTCGTGGAATGAGAGGCCTGTTGTGGTTGCCAGAACATGCCAATAAAATAACATCTCGCCCAGAATTTCACTCATACGGACTTGTCGCTCGGGACTATATTGTTGCTCGCCAAAGCCAACACCTGCGATTATCTCATTAGCATGACCTGTGGTTTTACTTAGCCCTAGTCCTCCGTAGTTAAGTGCGTTCTGCAGGGTAAAATCCGTTTCTTTCAAGAATCGTCCAACTAAATCTTCCAAAGACTCCATGGTGTTCATTGATGCCATGCTTCACTATACTACGAACAGTGCAATTATGGCAATCACTATTAGGTAGAGGCTGAACCAATATAGTTTTATCCTTTTTATTATATCCATCATGAATTTAATCGCGAAGATTCCTGATACAAGGGCGGTAATGAATGCGATGGACAGAGGAAGCCATCCAATTGAATTAATTGATATGGGATGACGGATTAACTCCCATACTAATGCGGCAACGATGATGGGAATAGACATCAGGAACGCGAACTCGGCGGCCTTTTCCTTTTGTACTCCACTGGCCATTGCTGCACTGATGGTAAAGCCACTTCGTGAAAACCCGGGAATAACCGCCAAGCCTTGTGCCAGGCCTGTGGCTGCCGCCGATTGGTAATTAATTTCTCCTCCTTGTTTTTTTATAAACGAGATACTAAACAAAACTATTGCTGTTATTATGAATGTTATGGGCAGAACACGCGCCGCAAATGTGGATTCTATCCAGTCATTGAATATTAATACAAATCCAACCGTAATAGCGGTGGCAATGATAAGGGATACATTTGTTTTGAAGTTCTCAATCGGGTGGCGGACAAGTTGAAATATTTTCTTGTGAAAAACAAATAAAACTGCAATAAGGGTAGCAACATGCAGCATTATGTTGAAGAACATCATGTCGTCGGGCATGTTAAAAACATGTTGGACAAGGATAAGGTGACCGCTGCTGGACACTGGCAGAAATTCGGCCAGACCCTGGACAAGGCCAAGGAAAATCGCAAGTATGATTGGCATGTTATATCATATGTAAAAAGATTTGTGTTTATGGATTTTTGGGCTACAATAGATCATGGCATCTGCAAGACGCGTTATTAACATATTCGCCTTGACCTTAATTGGATTGGTCGTTGCCATTGCAGGTGTTGTTGCTGTGATTATATTTTGGCCGTCCGATTGGACATTCCTAGGTATTGGCGGTGTAAATGAACGAGGTGTTTGGACACGGTTTGATTCTGACGAAGTTGCGGATGCTCTGGCACATAGAAACCTTATAATCCACAGCCGTCATACCCCTGTCGAGGTTCGTGTGCGAAAATTTGAACAGCTGGATGTCCAGGATAATCGTGGCACAATCTTGGCCTTTGAGAATGCAAGAGGGTTAACTTTTAACCAAATCCATCGAACACACATCTATCTGACTGAAACATTGGTGGATGGGGAGCTATTCTTTAAAATTTATATCACTGCTCCAACTGGCATTGTTACACGAGATTCTCGTGTTGTCATTAATCTTGTTTCTGATGAGGACGAGTTCACGGGGCAACCATATAATTTTATTCTGGATACTGGCATTCATCCTGTATCGTTCCGTGCCGATCAAGAAGTTGAACATATTGCAATTGACGAGTTAACACTTTTAAGTGGCACTATAGGGCATGTCAGCTTTCCTACCCCGCCTACGCAAGCTTTTCCATTCCACATCAGTCTTAATCGATTACTTGTTCATTCGACTCGTGCCAGTGTTAATATTCCAACAAATGTCCGTGAAGAGGTCTTGATTACCAGTCCTATTGGTCATGTAACTATTGGCTCGGTAGGGATTGACGGAGGGGCACAAGGTGTTGTGAATGTTCCTGGATCGAGGGAAATGAACTTATCTCTCGGAACAGTTTTTGGCGATATTAATTTTGATGCTGCTACTGGTTCACTTCGGGTTACGGGTCAAAGTTACGGTGTGACAGGCAATGTAGATATGAGGACAAATCTAGCTAGTCTTAACGCCACCCGAATCCAAGAGCGTCTTGATTTTTTCAGTAACACAGCATCCGGTGTTACTATTGGCAGAACTGATGGCGAGGTGAATGCCGAGTTTGCGTCTGCGGGCTCGATGGTAATTACAAACAGCTATAACAATGTGACGGTTCTGTCACGCTCGGCGAATTTAACGATTGGTGGAACGGGGGCTCAACAAGGTGCCAGAGGTCCTGTTGACATTAACAACCGATATGGTTGGACAGCGGTTAACTTTGCAAGAGATGTTCTGAATTATGGCGAGCCGACGCTGGATTTCGCAGGGTTTGATGGAAATATCACTGCAACGCGGATTGTTGGCGTGACGACTGTGACCGTTGGCGAATTACAGCGAAATGGTCGTGCGGTGATTAATTTATCATTTATCCAAGTTAGGGGTGTTAATAATGTGATTTTTCATGGTTCAACTCCACCAGGGTCAGAATTTGGTAGGGTCACCGTAACCTTGCTCACCCGTTTAGCAAATGATCCAGCGGGCCCATTTGATGCATTTGACTTTCATGCAATTCACACCGCAGGAGCAAGGGACTTTACGGGGTGGCCTGTTCTTGGCAATACTGGCAACACAACAATCGGAGTCGAAATCCCGAACTGGAATGCTCAGCCAGGAGGTATGGCGTGGCCAGTTCGTGAAGGAAACTCTACTCGGGTTCTGCGTATCGAGACATCAAACACTGTTGTTCTCCGTGCCGCGAGATTGTAGAGCAGGCTTAAATACTTACGAAAATCCCTAGGAAGACACCGCCAATAGCGATGGCGATGGAGCTCATGTAGACGACCATGAATAAACGCTCCTTGTCGGAAACATCTGTCCGATTACCGAAGATTCGGTTATGGAGGAAGAATATGAACAGCTGAATCGCCATGATTCCCATTCCAATTAATATAAAGGCGACGAACCATAATGATAAAAATAAAAATGAAATCATCATCCCGATATTAACAGCAGAAAAGATACTATAAAACCCGTATAGTGTGATTATGGCTGGCGAACCTGTTGCTGTTTTAGTGTACGAAGCTTTCATGTGTCGTAGCATTTCTATGTATCTATCCTTCCTTTTACTGAGGACTTTGTTAGTGATATACTCCTCGAACAGTGCAGAGTGCTCCATATTACGAACGGTTAGAGTATTGCTTAAAAATTCCTCGGCCCACGGTAAATATTTTTTTGTCTTGATTTTTGCGAAACGGTTAAGGTGGTTTCTAACATGCGTTGGTGTGAAATCTTGGTACTTCAGGTTTAGATATGCAATTTGTTCGTTTAGGGGGAATGCCGCTTCGGCGATGACCAATATCGCGGTCGACACAGACGGTCCAAACTTGTCCTCTAAATCAATGCACATCGCAATGACCTCTGTTACATTTTTTGGATCACCTACCCAATCTTTAAGCTTCGTCTTGCCTTCCTCGCCACTGATATTCTCCTCGCATTTCGGACAGACCACAAAAATATCTCGTTGCGATACCAGAATCAACTCTTCGCATTTTGGGCATAGGGCTGGATTGAACATCTACTTCTCCTTCTTCTTCGCTCGGCTCTTGAAATATTTAGAGTGGGGATTGATAGTTATTACATCTCCGTCAACGGTTACAGATTCTTTTTCTTTTTTTCGTTTATCTTGCCACTTGATTAATTTTTCTACAAGAAAGTTCATCGCAAATGATATCCCCGTCATAAACAATGCCCCCGCACTGATGTAAATCGCAAGTGCGGCGGTGGTGGTCATAGTGAAAACAACCATGATGACAGGCAAGATAAACTTCATCATTTTTGTCGCAGATGCGGGGTCGATAGAAGGTAGTTTCTCCGCCTCTCCACTCGACGAGGTATTTTTAACTTTCCGGATTGAATATCCAACCTCGGCTTCCTTTTTCGCAGGTTGGTTAACCTTGGTGGATTGCATGACCTTGGCATTTATCAACATGCTTAGGTATGTTGCCCCTGCTGCGAATAGGATTAGGAATAACATACCGTTCCATCCTCTACCTGTTTGGTCGATTCCATTTTCTCGGTTGAATATATCGTTATAGATTCCCTCCATCCGCTCTAGTTGTGGTTGGTTTTGGCTTCCCCATCCATCAATACTGTTTGTTGCACTTCTGAATTGGCTCCACGAAAGAGTTCGGTTAGCCCATGTATCAGGTCTCCACATGCTGTGAACCCACAGAAACCCTGTGCGAGTAGCGTTATACTCGGCATTAATTGCCTCTTGGAAAGTAATTGAAACGGGATTTCCATTTTCATCAAGCCATTGATTTCCGTGAACATCTACCATCATATCGCCTAAAACATACTCGCCATTAACTAGGGTACGATGGTGTTCATGAACAGCATATAGTCTGTGGAACTGATAGCTGACATTATGATTCGATATTCCGTTCAGCGCTTGGAAAACCGAAAAGAAAATAATCATCATTATGGCCATATTCAGAATCTGGAATAAACAAAATCCAGCCATTCCACCACCATGTTTTTTAAAGAGTGCTTGTTGAGCTCGCTGCTTTCCCAGGGGGTCACCTGCATAGGCTTCGGCAATTGCGTCTTGTTCAGGTTTCATTGCTGCCATTCGGATAGAGTTCTTTTTTGTAAAATACTTGACCCCAAAATCAAGCGGGATCATCACCAGTCGCAGTAACAATGTGAAGATAATAATTGCAACGGCATAGCTGCCTATTCCGTTGTACAGCCATTCGACGACACTAAAGACCGCTCCTCGGATTCCAAGGAACCCACTTGGTCCATCTGGGAATTGCACAGTGCTAAGCAAATCGAACATTTACACTCCTTTTTATGTGGAACGGGATCGACCCCGTAAGCATTTTTGTTGAATGGGTTGCAACGGAGAATTCTCCTTGTCGCCAGCCACCATCCGACGAATACTCCTCTTTCGCGAATCGCTATTAATGCATATTCTGAACAGGTTGGTACAAACGCACAGGATTTTGGTAACCAGGGCTTTATTAAAAACCGATACAAGTATACAGGAATACTCGCTAAAAATCTAGCGATAATTTTAAAGGGATTTTTTGAGATTCCGTTATTTTTTTCTATAGCAACAACCCTCCCCTCTGCAAAACATTTTCCATGGCCTTAATAATTTCTGTGAGGCGCTTCTTGTCGATTCCTTCTTTTGCGACGAAGATAATCGAGTGGTCAGGCTTGACTCGAGTGGTCAGGTTCTTTGCTGCGTGTCGCATTTTTCTTATCGCCCTATTTCGGATGACACTATTGCCGACCTTTTTACTTACGGAGAATCCAATTTTCAGGGGACTGTCTTTCATGCGTGCATATACAAAAGACATCGACAGGGTGTCGTTGCCAATGTGTTTTCCCCGCCGATGAATATAGTTAAACGATTTACGCTTTTTAAGTCGATATTGCTTTTTCAGCATTAATCTTTCTCCGCCTCTCTTTTTTCTCTAGCCGGCCTAATAGGTTTTAAAATTCTGTCCCACCACTTAATTTTGGGGACATTTCAACAAAGGCAGTTCCTTTGAAATGCCTTCTAAGATTCGCGTTGATTTTATCAAGTGCCACCATACGCACCTCCCTCTAGGATCACGCTGCTAAAACTTTACGCCCCTTTGCACGGCGACGCTTTAGGACATTGCGTCCGCCTTGGGTACGCATTCTTTGACGAAAGCCGTGGACTTTTTGCCGCTGGCGCTTTTTCGGTTGATATGTTCTTTTCATTCTGAACTCCCTTTAATTAACCAAATATTATATAGTAGGCATTAATCTGTGTCAAGGGTTTGTTGACTGTCGATATTTTCGATTGGGTTGCAATATGGCTCTAACTTGTGCCTCATAGCAATATGGCTTAACCCCATGCCAGCAGCACTGGCAACCATACCCAGCATCCCCCAACTGCCGACGGCGGCTGCACCTTCGACTCCCTCTAAGGCAAGGGCTCCACCGAATCCAAAAGCAAGCGTGCTAGGAATGGTGAGCAGTGCACTTCCAGCGAATATTCTATTCAAGCTTCTATATTTCATGTAATCCTCCTAGCTCATACGAACGGGCAGGATAAGGAACAGGTAATCCCCATCTTTTGACGCTGTGATGGTTGCTGGTGAATGTTCGCCAGTGAGAGATAATTTAATGAAAGAATCGTCAATGTTCCGAAGGGCGTCGAACAGATATTTTGCGTTAAAGCTAATGGTCAGGTCCTTGCCAGTCAAGGACGCGGCAACAAGTTCGTTAATTTTACCGATTTCGTTGGTGGAGTTAATTTGAATTTTTTTGTCCACAATTTTCAGGGTGATTAGGTTGATTCGGTCGGAACGGACCAACAGGCCTGCCCTCTCGACCGCGTGGGCAAACGCAGAGGTTTCAACAACAATATCACTGCTGAACGATTTTGGTATAATTTGGCCATAGTTTATAAACTCGCCTTCAATTAGGCGGCTTGCGAAGACTGTGTTACCGATGCTGACCTGTAAGAACTTGTTTTCAACAACGAGGTTGACTTCACCGTTCTCGTCCGCCAATAATTTGCTGATTTCAACCAGGGATTTGGCGGGGACGATGATAGAAGTTTTATCCTTGTGGTTACTGATTACTTTTGTAACTCTGGCCAGCCTGAAGCCATCCAGGGCAACCGCGGTTAACTCTGCTCCGTCGATCTCGAACAGGATGCCACGCAATACAGGGCGGGAATCATCTGTGGATGCACAGATAGTTGTTTTCGATATAATATCTTTTAACGCGTCTGCTTTAATCGAAAAGTGTGGGTCTGCCTTTAAGCTGACGATGTCTGGGTATTCTTCCTTTGCAAATCCTTGAAAGTTGAATACATTGTCGCCATGTTTAACAACGATAGTGTCGCCTTCGGCGGTGATACTGACTTGGGACTTTTCCAACTTTCTAACATAATCCACGAATACTCTTGGGACGATAACCTCTCCGGATTGTTTGATATCTGCTTTCACTGTCTTTTTCAGATAGATATCCAGGTCGGTTGCCGATGCCACAACTTTGCCTTCTTTGGCTGTCAGCTTTATCCCCTCAAGAACGGGGTTAATTTGCTTTGCTCCGCTGGCACGAGATACAACACCAACTGCTTCTGCTAAATCCGACCCGTCGATTACGATTTTCATACGCACACTCCTTATATCTCTAGTCTAACAAAATTACTGGGGATTGACAAGGAAAAAAAAATGTGGATAACTATTGGTATGGATATTAACGAGGTCTGGAAAAACGCCCAAAGAAAGATAGCGGACAAGGTTAGTTCGATTTCTTTTGATTTATGGATTAAAACCCTTGAGGTAGACAGCTTTGCAGACGGAGAGTTTATTCTGGTTGCACACAGCAGTGCCGCAAAACAAATGGCGTTGAATGACAGGCATTATCCACATATAGATTTGCAACTGAGAGAATTTGCACCAATTATTGAAAAAGTTACAATAATTGATGCACTAGAGCGGGAGCAAAAACAAGCCGAGGCAATAAGAGAGGCCAGCGGGTTCAAGCAAGAGGTTGAAATTCCAAAGAAAAACGCTCCCCTGTCGTTTACAACCGTAAATCCTACAAAAACATTTAAGAGTTTCGTTGTAGGAAAGTCGAACGAGTTCGTCGCCGCTGCGGCCGAGGCAGTTGCAAAGAACCCAGGTAAAAAAATTAATCCTTTGTTCATATATGGTGGCAGCGGGCTTGGGAAAACGCATCTACTTAACGCTATCGCAAACGAAATCCAATGGGGGCATCCACAACTAAGGGTTGCACTTGCAACATGTGAAAAGTTCACAAACGATTATGTAGAGGCCTTGCGTAATAAAACAGTCAGTTCCTTCAGAGCGGCGTACAGAGATATCGATGTCCTGCTGATCGATGACATCCAATTTATCGAAAACAAAGTCAGCACTCAAGAAGAATTCTTCCATACATTTAACGATTTGACACAAAACGGTCGACAAGTTGTTTTGGCATCCGACAGGCATGCAGATAAATTGACAACTCTGGAAGGTCGGATGCGAAGTAGGTTCAAGTCAGGGTTAATACAAGATATTACCAGTCCCGATGTAGAAATGCGAATTGCAATCCTAGAGAAAAAGGCCCAAGAGGAAAACAATAAGCTGCCCAGTGATGTTGTTGGGTATCTTGCCCAAAAGGCGTGTGATGCCGACATGAATGTGCGGGAAATGGAAGCGATATTGTTGAAAGTTCTTTTCTTTGCGGAATTGAAGCGCCGAGATATTCCAACCCTCGATGATTGTGTAGAGGCGTTAAAAGACATGCAAGAAGATATCGAGAGTCAAACAACTGCCGCCACAATACTAGATAAAGTTTGCAGATACTTTAATATTGATTTGGAAGAGATAATGGGCAAGCGGCGAAATCGCGAGTTCGTAGAACCTCGCATGGTCGCCATTTATCTCATTTGCGAGGTTTTAAACATTCCTCTTGTTAATATCGGACAATTATTAGGGGGTCGTGATCATACCACAATCATGCACAGCCGTAATAAAATTGCGTCTCAACTGAAAACCGACGCTCGTATGAAGAGAATTATCGAAGACTTAACTAAAATGATCAGTTAAGGTGTAGTTACACCAAGTAAGATATCTCTTAATACCTTGACGGTGACGGCAACACCTGGAGCGTCGGGCAGATAAACACCAGGAATTGTTCCAAGTGCGTAAGTAAGTTCAAGTTCATCCAAGAGGTCTTCTATTTGCTCCAGGACAAGCGGGCCTATGACTTCACTCTCTAGAAGTGCGGAAATAAGCTCTCCCCCTGTGTCAAAGATGATATAAATTATGTCCTCTAACCCTTCTGCATTTTGGAAATATGCAACAATCCGGATGGACGCACGAATTGCACGCAGGTCTGCCGTCCAATCAAATGTGTTATGCTCGGGGTCTTTCAAGTTATTAACCAAGTTCTCGACGACTTGTGGCGTGCTTGGCCCCATAACATCTGCCTCCAGGACAGCTTCTTCCAGCAACTCTGCGATAAATGTACGGATACTCATACGGAATCCAAGGGTATTCGTAACGGTATTAAGGATTCCACCCAAAGTATCTATTGTTGTGTCATTCAAGTCAGCAATAGCATCTAGGGCATTTTCGGCATCGACAATGCCAGTTATATCTTGCCATGTGCCATTAGTGAAGATGTCTTGGGCAATTCCAATGATATTAAGGATATCGTTAAGTACGGTTTGTGCGGTCAAGTTACGAAGGTCCTGCAAGATTGCCTCAGTACTGACAGGAAGGGCATACTCCTCCAACAGGTCGGAATCTGCGATGAATGTCGCGAAGTCGTCCATAGCAGACATCAGAAGTTGAACAAGAGAAATCTCAAACACTCGCTCCACTATACCAGGCAAGGCTTCCCAGTAGGGTTCAAACTCTGGGCTGGCCAAGACATCTGCAAAGTCTTCATCTTCGAATTGTTGGCTTATCACCGCGAAATCTTTGTATAGGTGCATGCCGCGGATTACATCTTGTCGAAGGTTAATATTCGGCATACCCCTTGGTGTGCGGACGCGTGTGATATAGTCAAACATTGGCCCAGACGCCCACTGCATGCCAGTGAATCTTGTCATTATTCCGTATGGGCTGCGTTGAAGTTGGTTATCGAAATCATGGACGAACTCCAGGACGGCGTGATCTTCTATTTGGGCTGTCGCCTCGGTAAAGCTTGGCTCGTATCTTGTTACTGAACCAGCCATGGTCAATATACCATTGACAGGAATCATTACAAGGAAGAATATCAACAGCCCCTGTCCTAGGCCGACCAATGCTCCCAGCCACCTGTGCCTTTTTGTCGGACGCATTTCGAACTTTGCCATACCGTTTGCTGTACGGTCACCTGTGTTAGACTTTACATTTTTTGGTGCGACTTTTCCTGCGAATATCGCGTAAACAATCCAGGTAATGAAACGGAATATATATAGAAGGGCGACGAAAACCAAAAGGCTGATAATTGCAATCGGCAGTGCACTGATAAATGCATCTAATTGCGTAAAATTCGCGGCCGCGTCTGCCGCTTCACCGCCCATGGCATTCAACAAATGTTCACTCATGGTATAGCCCCCGAACCGAATTCCGCCGAAAGGGTTTGCGATAACTGGGGCCAGTAAAACCGCCAGCGGAATCGCGAATAAAAATGTTACAAGGCGGAATGCGGATCGCTTGAACCCACGGATTGCACCCCACAGTACCCCAAAGAAAATACCCAGCATTAACAAGCCAAACAACGACCAAGTTACAATTGTCATTACTGTATCCATAAGACTAGTATACCACGGTCGTTAGCATTCTTGCAACATTTCAGAGCTAGTATTCTTGTATAGTCTGAACTTAAGTCTTAGATTATTTTCAAGATTATCAAGTGCTTTAACTGTTTCTGAATCGTAACTATTACATTTCTTTAGATTCTCTAACGACTTGAAAATTAATTCGTGTATATCTTGCGGGATTGGGTTTTCAAGTTCGATGATAAGTGCACCTTTCTCGCTTTTTGTGACGCATTTAATATCGTAGGTTGCGGGCGGAAGTAAAACCTCTTCCTCGCTGGCAAGAGTTGACCATTTATATACTTTGTTCATCATAGAACCTGCGGGAAGATAAATAATGAATTTTGCACTATCTCCGAACCACTCGCTCCTAGTGGCATCCTTCGAGGTCGAAGTGAGGCCATCCAATGCAACACTTGTTTCTTGTCCGGATTCAAGGTCTGGAAAGAACCTATTAGATGTTCCTCGATATACCGTCATGCTTTCGCTTGAAGGTTTCATAGACTTGTTTATTTTCAAAATAGTGCTAATATCTTTTTCAAGGTCTTCTAGTGTGTAGGATATATTTATGTTAATATCTTGTGCCCACAGGATTTTGTTGATTTGCGTATGGCGTAGTGAATTTTCTACATACTTTTTTGTGCTGCCTTGTCTCAATCTCTCTGCCTGGGATGAGAGTTTATCTGGGAGTTCCTTGAAGAACTCGCGAATGGACAAGGAAATGTCTTGGGTTTTCATGATTTATTCTAGCACAGGTTTTTATCACTATTGCAAGTTTTTTTGTCATATGCTATCATGGGTGTATGTCGCAAAATTTAAAACAAGCCCAACAACCCGTTAATCGTACTATGCCTCACAGCTTGGAGGCCGAGCAAGGAATCTTAGGTTGTGTTATTGTGGATAATGAAGGGACGCTGGATGCGTTTTCCAAACTGTCGGTCGAGGATTTTTATTCGCCGTCGCACAAGACAATATATACCGCCATGCGGGAAATCTATGATAATGGCAGTCCAATAGATTTTGTGACACTTGTTGCAAAATTAGATGGGGCGGGAAAATTAGATGGAGTCGGTGGGATTTCGTATATAACAAATATAGTCGATATTGTTCCATCCAGTGCAAATTTTAGATATTATTTAGCAATTTTAGAAGAAAAACGAACAAGACGGAAATTAATTAATGCGGCAGGCCAAATTATTGAGACCAGCCATGTCGAACCTTCGGCACAAGCCGCCTTACAAATCGCGGAAAAGGAAATCTTTAATATTTCAAAAGACGACGATCGTAAAGAGCTGAGTCATATTAAATCTGTATTGCCCGAGGTTATCAACAAGTTAGATATCATACACCGCGACCCGATGGCGATTCGTGGATTGAAGACAGGTTTTTTTGGACTTGACAATATTACTAATGGATTACAAAGGAGTGATCTTATTATTCTTGCCGCTCGTCCATCCGTTGGAAAAACGGCATTAGGTCTGAACATGTGCATGAATGCCGCATTAAAATACGGGGCGAAGGTAGCGGTGTTCAGTCTTGAAATGAGTAAAGAGCAAATGACAACCAGAGTGGTCTGCTCTGTTGCCAAGGTGTCCTTGTCCAGAGCGATGAAAGGAAATTTGGAAGCCGAGGAATGGAAGCGAATCTGGGAGGCCAATGCCCTACTGGCACAGGCCAACATTCATTTTGATGATAACTCGATGATTACTCCTGCGGAAATATTGCGAAAATGTATGAAGATTAAACGAGAATCGGGTTTGGATTTGGTTATGATTGACTATCTTGGACTAATGTCAAGTGCGAATAGTCGTCGCGAAAGTCGCCAGGTAGAGGTTGCGGATAACAGCCGTATGATGAAGATTATGGCAAAGGAGTTAGATATCCCTGTATTGCTCTTATCCCAATTGAACCGTGGGATCGAGGCAAGGCAAGGGGTCGAGGGCAAACCTCGCCTTAGTGACCTGAGAGAGTCGGGGGCAATAGAGCAGGACGCCGATATTGTAATGTTCATCCATAAAGAAAAAAATGACGAAACCGGTCGTGCGAATGATAATCATGAAGCCGAACTTTTAATCGAAAAGCACAGGAATGGTCCGTTAGGCAGCGTAAAACTTTCCTGGGTTGGCGATTGGACATCCTTTGTTAACCAGACTGGCGAACAAAAGGCCCAAGAGGTTCGTGACAAGCCAATTGCGGAACCTAAGCCGAAGCCTGCACCGAAAAAGAAATCGGATAAACCAAAAGAAGAGGGCGAAGAAGTCTTCTAGTCAATGCCTTTTTCGGTGGGTTCTTTAATATATCGATTTAGGCTGCTTGGGTCGTGGACAAATCCGAGGCGCTCGTGGAAGTCTTGGGCAACATTATTGCTGTCCCAAACTTCGGCACTTATTGTTCGACCAGGGATACATTGCCCCAGAAACTCGTACATTCTTGTCCCTAGCCCTTGTTTTCTATATTTTGGATTAATCCAGATTGAAATAACTCGCATAACATCGGGATTTTCAAGTTCATCGCATAATTTCATCAAGCCAGCTAGTTCATCATTTTTAAATGCGGTGATTATATATTGGGTTTCATCGGTGATTTCATATAATAACTTATGCCCAGGATAATGTGCTTCCCAATCTTCTCTTCTTTCAAACCATGTCAGGTTCATTTATTTCACCGCCTCCAGCAAGCCGATGAACAGAGGATGTGCCTTGTATGGTTTGGACAGGAGTTCTGGGTGAAACTGTGACGCTATGAAGAATGGGTGGTCGGAAAGTTCGATAATTTCAACAAGATTTGATTCGGGGTTGATACCACTAAAGACCATGCCGTGATTCTCCAATTGCTGCTTATAGTCACAGTTGAATTCATAACGATGCCTGTGCCGTTCCGAGATTTGATTTTTACCGTACAGGTTACGGGCAAGGGTTCCCTCTTTCAAATCGCATTTGTACAGACCCAATCGCATGGTACCGCCTAGCTCGCAGATGTTTTCTTGGGACGCCATCAGGTCAATAATTGGATGAGGGGTGTCGGGGTTCATCTCGGTAGAGTTTGCCCCCGCCAAACCCACAACATTTCGAGCAAATTCAATAACCGCCATTTGCATACCCAAACATATGCCCAGTAATGGGATTTCGTTTTCCCTTGCATGTCTTAAGGTTGTGATCTTACCCTCTATGCCTCGACCGCCGAATCCTCCTGGAATTACGATACCATCGACTCCGTCCAGCAGCTCTACTCCGACACTCTCGATATCTTCAGCACTCACTAGTTTAATTTCAACGCGGGTATCAGTTGCCAGCGATGCCGCCCGTATGGCTTCCATAACACTTAGGTCTGCATCAGGCACGGCAACATACTTGCCAACAATGGCAATAGTTTTTGCCTGTCTTCCGTTTTTGTATTGCATTTTTTTGACCATTGCTTTCCATTCGGCCAAGTTATCTTTTGCGGCTTTTAATCCCAGCTTCTTTAGTATAATGTCGTCAACCTTTTGGTTTTTCAGTAATACGGGGACTTCATAAATAGTGCTACAGTTTGGATTGTGGATGACTTCGTTGGTGCTGTCAAGATTACAGAACATTGCCAGCTTCTCTTTTGTTTCCTCGTCCAATTCAATCCCTGCGGAAGTTCTGCAGACAATCAAATCGGGATAAACACCAAGTCTGTTCAGATCCTTGACACTGTTTTGGGTAGGTTTTGTTTTAATCTCGCCATTAGTTGCCAGTACGGGTACAAGCGTGACATGAATTGAGACACTTCCCTTAGGGCCCAGTTCACGCTTGAATTGACGGACTGCTTCCATTGGGGTCATGCCTTCAATTTCGCCTACCGTTCCGCCTATTTCAACTATCACAATGTCGGAATCCTTAGCGGCCTTTCGGAACATAGACTTGATTTCGTCTGTTACATGCGGAACGACTTGGACATCGCGGCCCAGGAAGTCACCTTTTCTTTCCTTGGCTATGACATGGGAATAAATCTTGCCCATGGTGAAGCTGTTGTCACTGCCCAGGTGTCGGCCTATGAACCTTTCATAGTGTCCGATATCCAGATCGGTTTCCGTTCCATCGTCGGTGACAAAAACCTCACCATGCCTGAATGGGTTCATTGTTCCTGGATCAACATTTAGGTATGGGTCCAGTTTTTGGACGCTGACGCGTAATCCTCTGTTAATCAAAAGACGCCCAATGGACGCCGCAGTTATTCCCTTGCCCAAACCACTTACCACCCCGCCCGTTACAAAAATGTATTTGGGGAGGGGACTTGCATTTTTCGACATGACTATGTTATACTATATATTATGGGAATAGTCAACGCAATAAATTGGTTCGCGGGTCATGCTTGGCCTTGGGTTTTGTGCCTTGTAATACTCTGGTTTTTTCTGTGGCTGATAATTCAGATTTGCAGATGCTGTAAAAAAGGCAAATGTTGTAAATGTTGCAAGTGCGACAAAGTAAAATCTGCTCCGAAGCAGAAGGAGAAACCAAAGCCAGTCGCAAAGAATGAGGTAATGCCCTTGCGTGCCGAGGCATCAAAGCCAGAGCAAATGAATAAACCTGAGTATATGAAAGAAACTTATTCTAAAAAACTGGCTCCGCGTAAACCAAGGTTGTCGCCTACGCCAAAGGCAAAGCCAATCGTGGCGACAAAGACACCAGAGGTTTTAAGTACCATTCCTGTCGAGGCAACAAAAACCACAACAATGACCGTCAGCAGGACAGACAGCTCTGGGACGGTAAGTGAAACCCAAACAAAGCGAGAGGTTATAACGGGCGAGATGAAGACCTCGTCAGGTGTTGGATACTATTCCGACCCAACGAAATATGAAAGAACGGGTGCAAAAGTTGTAACAACCCGCACCACAACAACAAAAGGCCAGTTCGACGAGAACGAGGTTCAAAATGCCCTGCTTGGATTGAAATCAGCAATGGACGAACAAAAGCAAATGGACCATAAATTTAGTAGTGGAAACGATTAAATCCAAGTATCATATTATATGAAGCTTTTTAACACCCTGACGCGGAAGAAAGAGTATTTCAGGCCAATGGATGGCGAAATCGTCAAGATTTACAGTTGCGGGCCAACGGTCTACAGCTCCCCCACCATAGGCAACCTGCGTGCGTATATTTTCACTGATATTTTGAAAAAGAGCCTGCGTCATATCGGAGGATTTGAAATTTACGATGTTATTAATATAACGGATGTTGGGCATCTGCAATCCGACGCCGACGAGGGCGAAGATAAAATCGACGAGGCGGCACGCAAGAAAAAGATAACCCCTGCCGATATAGCAAAACAATACACGGACGAGTTTATCAGGGACACTATCTTACTTAATATTGATGTACCCCAGATATGGGCTCCTGCCACTGACTATGTGAAGGAAATGGTGCAGCATGTGCGACAGTTGGAGGAGAGAGGCTTTACCTATATAACAAGTGATGGGGTCTATTATGATTCATCCAAATTCGCGGACTATTATAAATTAAGGGGTGGTAAGAGCGACGATCGTGTCGGTTCACGGGTTGATTTTGGCGAGAAACGCAACAAGAATGATTTTTGTCTATGGCGATTTGCAAAGCCAACAGCTTTGCAAAAATTTGACAGCCCCTGGGGGGCCGGAACACCGGGCTGGCATATCGAATGTTCCGCGATAGCCAGGAAATATCTTGGCGATCAGTTTGATATCCACACAGGGGGTGTTGACCATATCCCAATTCATCATACAAACGAGCGTGCACAAACCCAAGCCCTCACAAAAAAAGAGATGGCGAGATTCTGGATGCATAATGAATTTATTAAAATCAATGGTACCAAAATGTCCAAGTCTTTGGGCAACGCTTATACCCTGACAAATTTGACAGACAGGGGCTATTCTCCCCTGCACTTTCGATATCTATGTTTGATGACACATTATAGGACAATAATGAATTTCACTTGGGAGTCTTTGGATTCGGCGAAAAAATCTTACGAGAATCTCGTCAGGCAGATAAAGAAAAATAAGGTCCCCGTTGATGCAGATGAATTCAGCTCTGCCCTTGTTGATGACTTGAACACGGCCAAGGCTATGGCGGCGTTATGGAAGGCTACGCCCGAACAGGCTCTTGAATTTGATAAGGTTTTATCCCTTGGCTTGAAAGAGGCACTAGAGGAAAAATTTATGGAAATCCCCGAAAATGTTGCTGAACTTGTGCAAATTCGTGCGGAATGCAAGAAAAATCGTGAGTTTCAAAAATCTGACCAAATCCGTGACGAGATAAAAGCTCTGGGTTATGAGGTTCTTGATACATCCAACGGACCAATCATCCAACCCATAAGATAAAAAGATATTCACTTATATGTTGAATTTCGTCACAATGTGGTTCGTTTTAAAAAATCATAGTGTATACTGTCTCTGTCTTGACCCATTTCTTTGCCCGGAACACTCCAAGGCCAGGACTCCTCAAGAAATGGACACTCAGGATAAAGTATGCTAGAATCAACTGATGATACAAAAAAGCATTCTAGATTTGATAGGAAATACCCCAGTGGTAGAGTTGACCCGTCTTGCAAAAAAGCACAGCCTTAATGGTCGAGTTTTCGCAAAGTTGGAGTTCATGTCGCCAGGCTTCTCTAAAAAGGATAGGATAGCAAAATTTATAATTGAACAGGCCGAGGCTAGCGGCAATCTCAAGCCAGGTATGACAGTTATTGAGGCAACCAGTGGAAACACAGGGATATCTCTTGCCTTAACCTGTGCGATAAAAGGTTATCCATTTATCGCAGTGATGAGTGAAGGTAATACCCCCGAGCGCAGGTTTATGATCGAACAATTCGGCGGACGCGTCGAGTTGGTTTCTCAACATCCTGACTCCCCTCCTGGTAAAGTAACTGGCAAGGATCTGGGTCTTGTCAAGGAAAGGTTCGAGGAGTTGGCATCCGAACTCAATGCATTCAAGGTCGGTCAATTTACATCCGAACTTAACCCTCTTGCTCACTATACACATACCGCTAAGGAAATTGTCCAGGCCGTTCCCCAATTGGATGCGTTTTGTGATTTTATCGGAACAGGTGGAAGTTTCGAGGGTATAGCCAAATATTTAAAGGAGCAAAATTCCGATATAAAATGCTTCATCGTAGAGCCCACCAAGGAAACTCATATTATACAAGGGGGTGGATATTTCAAGAAGGTTCCATTCGAGCGAGTAGAAAATTGCGACGGAAGAATAGGTATAACTTGCGAGCAAACCTTGCTCTGGCAAAAAGAAATTTTGACCGTCGAAGGAATCGCCGCAGGGATTTCCAGTGGTTCAAACATGGCTGCTGCCGTTCATTATCTAAAGGAGAATCCAGGCAAATCTGTCCTAGTCCTAATAAATGATACTGTTTTGAATTATGTGTCATTTTATGCAAGGGGTGGCCATGCACATTAAATCTTTGTCTGTGCAAAATTTCAGAAATCATAATGATACGACTGTTGAACTCTCCCCTGGCGTCAATGTTTTCGTGGGGCAGAACGCGCAAGGGAAAACAAATTTACTTGAGGCAATTTTTTTGTCCTGCGTTGGCAGGGGGTGGCGTTCGCCCCGTGATCGTGATATGATAAACTTCGACGCAAATGATGCAAGGGTCAAGGCGGTTGCGGTCAAGAGTTATGGCGAAGTCGAGGTAGAGATGATTCTGTCTCGCTTGGCAAAAAAAAGCATCAATATCAATGGTATCCCTGTCCAAAAAATGGGAGAACTGATGGGGCAAATAAATTGCATATTCTTCTCTCCTGACGAACTTCGTCTTGTCAAGGAGGCTCCTGCAGACCGTAGGAGGTTCCTTGATATCGATATATCTCAAATTGACAAATCATATTTCTATTCATTGCTTCGATATAATAAAATTCTGGCACAGCGAAACTCTCTACTCAAGTCCAGTTCAGAAGACATAGGTCGGGGTCTTGATATATGGGATTCCGAGCTTGTAAGAGAAGGCGAGAAAATTGTCGCACGACGAAGAGAATTCTTGAAGGCTCTGTCTCCTGCAGTGATCGAAGTTCATAATGTCCTGACAGGAGGAATGGAGGAAGTCCGTCTTGAATACGAGACAGCGAAATCTCCTCTTCAGGAATCTTTGCAGGCCGCCCGAGAAAAAGATATGAGGCTTAAGACAACTACCGTGGGCCCACATCGCGATGATATAAAGATTGTACTGGACGGAAAGGACGCCAGGCTGTTTGCATCGCAAGGACAGCAACGGACGATCGCCCTTTCACTGAAGTTGGCTGAATTAAAGGTGTTCGAGCGGTTGACAGGCGAACGACCAATTTTACTTCTAGATGATGTTTTGTCGGAATTGGATGAGTCTCGCCAGGCTCGACTACTTGAAATTATTCAAGAGACTCAAGCAATCGTAACAACCACGGCAACTAAGAACCTGCCTTTAGTATTTTCTATATTTAATATAGAGGGCGGCAGTGTCAAAACGGCAGCAGTCTAAGGACCAGCTGATAAAACCAGCTGGCGATTACGCTTTCATCAAATAACCATTCAGGGATTCTTGCCAATGGGGGGATGTTCGCCGCCAAGCTAATTATCGCCGCCAGGGATGCAAAGTACAGGGTGAATCGGAATAATCCAAGGAGGAGGCCAAGAATCATGTCCAGCCAGTTCAACACTCGACTCCTCTCTTTAAGTTTCGCGACAAATCGCATCAGCAAGAATATGGCCAATCTAATTATGATGAAGATGACAATGGCGGTTATAATAATGACGACAGCCAGGCCATGATTCTCGACCCAGTCGAACCAAGAATCAAACAAAAGGGCAAGCGGCCACGCCAATAAAACCGAGATGATTATTGATAAGAAAACTGTCACAAGCGAAAGGACGCCCCTCAGGAAGCCCTTAAACAGGCCATGAAGCACGAAAGCTATTAAAAGCAGAATGAATATTACATCTGTGAGCACTCTAAGAGTATACCCATTAAGGACACTGATGTCAAACTATTCTGTCTAAGAAAAAATGTTCCATGTGGAACATTTCCAAGGCTTCGGGTGGTTTTGTTCTACATGGAACATTTTATTTCTTGAGGCGAGTGGCGATTCGTGCTAGGTCGTCATCGCTGAAATACTCTACAAGAATTCGTCCCCGTTGCGTATCGCCTTGAATGGTTATCTTGGTTCCTAGGCTTTGCGTCAGGTCTCTCTCCAGCTGTTTAAGTTCAAGGCTGCGTGCTTGGGGCGATGACCTGCCGAAGCTGAGACTTCCCTTTTGGGTGTCTCCGGTCTTCAATAGGTCTTCGAGCTGTCTTACGCTTAGGCCTTCGTCGACACATCTTCTCGCTAGGCTTAGGCATTTGTCGGAGCTAGTAATTACAGCCAAGACTTTTGCATGTCCGGCGGAGAGAGTGCCAGAGCGGATCATCTGCTGGACTGCTTGAGGCAAGTTCAAAAGACGCAGGAGGTTTGCTATAGAACTCCTGTTCTTCCCAAGGGCGACCGCAACTTTTTCTTGAGTTAAGAAGAACTCATCCATTAAGCGTTTGATTCCTTGCGCCAGGTCAATAGCGTTCAGGTCTTCTCGTTGCAGGTTCTCGATGATGGCTATCTCCGAGATTTGGCGGGCGTTGTAGTTTTTGACAACCGCAGGGACTGTTCCTAGTCCTGCCAGCTTCGCCGCACGCCAGCGGCGCTCTCCGGCGACTATCATGAACCTCTTGCCTGCTTGAGTCACAAGGATGGGTTGAAAGATGCCGTTTGCCTTTATACTGTCTGCCAGTTCTTGCAGTTGCTCTGGGTCAAAATCTTTTCGTGGCTGGTTGATATTGTTATCGATTTGGTCGATTTGCAGCTCCTGAATAACCAGCCCAGCCTCCACGATTTTTTTGACCTCCGCACTTGCAAGGGGTGTGGTTGCCTTCGGCTCACTTTTTACCCCGACCTTGTGTAACTCTCTGACGGGCGCGGTGTCCTCATCCTCGAAAATCGAAATCAACGCCCCCAGCCCCTTCCCTAATCCGCGTGCACTCATTCTGCCTCCTCTTAGTATGGTGTTATTGTTCCACATGGAACAGGGTGGTGTCAAGCGAAAAGTGTTCCATGTGGAACACGGTACCCTCTATAATTATTATAGAGAGTGCGATGAGTGCGTTCCTCTTGCATTTTAGATGGAGGTGTGATATGATGGTTGAATTATGAGTGCAAAGATAGTTGCGTTTACGAACCAGAAAGGCGGCGTAGGTAAGACTACGACCTGCGTTAACCTTAGTGCGTTTCTTGTAGAGATGGGCAAGCGGGTTCTTATTGTTGATATAGACCCTCAAGGAAATGCTACAAGTGGTATAGGGTTCGAGAAATCTCGTGATACCAAGACCATTTACGATGTAATGTGCGACAATGTGGATGTCAGCGAGGTTGTCCAATTGAGCCCAATCCGAAACCTGGAGATTATCCCTGCAACGGTGGACTTGGCAGGTGCGGAAGTGGAGCTTGTTCGTATGCCGGGGCGAGAGAGGCTGCTTAAAGACCATCTAGAGAAGGTGCGGGGAAGTTATGATTACATTATGATCGATTGTCCTCCATCTCTGGGGCTATTGACGCTTAATGCACTGACGGCAGCGGATGCATTAGTGATACCGATTCAGTGTGAGTTCTTTGCATTGGAAGGGGTGTCTCAGTTAATAAATACAGTTCGTCTTATAAGGAAGCAGGGGTTAAACCCGAAGCTAGACATTGATGGAGTCTTGCTGACAATGTATGATAAGAGATCTAGTTTGACAGATCAGGTGTCCAGCGAAATTCTAAAGTTTTTCGGCAAAAAAGTTTTCAACATAAAGGTCCCAAGAAATGTCCGATTGGCGGAGGCTCCATCGCATGGCAAGCCAATAACCTTATACGATCCAAAATGTGCAGGTGCCGTAGCCTATGGGCAATTGGCAAAAGAATTCCTGGCTAGGCAACCTAAGTAAAATCTGTTAAACTGGGTTTGTGTCTGTGCAGTTAATTGACGAGGTTGTTGATATCACATTTCGTAATGACGAAAATGGGTATTCTGTTTTGCGGTTAAAGCAGAGTGGTACGGCTACTGGGGTTTTTGCCTTCGTATCAGTAGGGCAAGAGTTGAATATGGCAGGCGAGTGGGTGAATAATCCAAAATTTGGCAAGCAGTTCAAGGTGAGCAGTTATGGGGTAATGGTCCCAAATACTCCTGCCAAGATCAAGCAGTTTATTGGTAGTGGCTTGATAAAGGGTATCGGTCCTGTGACGGCGGATAGAGTTGTGGCGATGTTCGGGAAAGAGACCTTGCGGATAATGGATGAGGATCCGATGAAACTGAGCAGGGTTAAAGGTATCAGTCGTGACAAAGCAAAAGATATCGGCGAGCGATATGCCCTAGTCAAGGCAATGCAAGATAGTATAATTTTTCTGAGTCGTTTCAGTATCTCCATAAATATGGCGGTAAAAATATTCAAGAGGTTTGGTGAGCAAACTATCGAGATAGTTTCAGCGAACCCTTATATATTAATAGAGAAAATTTCAGGAATTGGATTCCTGACCGCTGACAAGATGGCCATGGATTTGGGTGTTGCGTATAATGGTAATTTCAGGGTTAGGGCAGGGTTGGTACATATTCTAAAGCAGGAGTCAGAGGTCGATGGGCATACATTTTTACCGAGATTGAACTTGCTGCTTGAGGCGTGTAAGTTATTGAAAATCAAGCAGCCTGACCTAGAGCCAGTCTTTGAGGATGTAGTGTCCGAACTGTGTTTAGATAAATTACTGACCTTGGTTCGCAGGGAGGGCGAGGCTGGATTTATGTTGACCCGATTTTTTAATGACGAGCGGGTAATTGCGGGCAAGTTGGTAACCCTTGCAGGGCATGTCGACCAAAGTGATGATGGCGAGTTGGGTAGGACGATCAAGCATTACGAAGAGATTAATAAAATTAAATTGCATGATATGCAGCGAGATGCCGTAAAGATGGCGACGAGGCATGGTGTCTGCGTTATAACAGGAGGGCCAGGGACGGGGAAAACCACCATAGTTAAGGCTATTTTATATATATCCGAGGCTCAGGGGCGGAAGGCAATGTTGCTTAGTCCCACTGGTCGTGCGGCGAAAAGGCTGGAGGATACGACTGGTCGACCTGCATCAACGATTCACCGTGCATTAATGGCGGGTAGTGGTGGTGAATGGTCTGAAGAGCAGGGTGGTAAGCTGGAGGCCGACCTCATTATTGTTGATGAGGTTTCCATGTGTGATGCGTCGTTGACGGCAGCGCTTTTGCGAAGCTTGTCGCCTCGGACTGC
>WRBH01000002.1 GCA_009784665.1 Bacillota bacterium
GATTTTGTATGCACATATTGCATGTGTGCCGCATTATGTCCCGCGGGGTAGCGAATTAGATAAAGAGGCCCTAAGGCGTGGGGCAAGTGCATATTTTGGAGGAGATGTTGCTCCGATGTTGCCGGAAGTGCTTTCAAGTGGGGTGTGCTCTCTGTCACCAGGGAATAACCGATACGCAATAACGGTCAGTATCGAATACGATGCTGAAGGTCACAGGGTAGATGGCGACCTCAGTCTTTCGGTTATTAAAGTCGACAAAGGTTATGTGTACGAGGATGTGTCCGTTATGCACTATGAAGGGGTTTCGCCTAGGATTATGAAAGAGGGACGCGAACTGGCGACTTTGTTAAGTAAAAACAGACAAGAAAGGGGCAAGCTTGATTTTCAAACAACCGAGGCAAGAATAGATATTTGTGAACAGACAGGTAAACCAATTAATATCGAGACATATCCACGGGATTTCTCGAATGAAATGATAGAGATGTTCATGGTAGAATCGAACGAAGTTGTATCGGAATGGGGGCAAGAGCGTGGCATAGAGATAATTTATCGAAATCACGAACCAATAGGCGGTCATGGAAAAAGACTTCTTGCGGATCTTAGCGGCAGGTGGGAGTCGGAGTACGAGTTCGACCCCGAAACCGCAGGTGCAAAAGAGGTCCAAGCGGCACTTAATGCTCTTGACCCGAAGGCTCATGCAGTGGCGGTTCGGACAATGCCTCGGGCGAATTATGGTGACAAAAATATAGGTCATTTTGGATTGGGGTCAAAGGGTGGATATTCGCACTTCACATCTCCTATTCGCCGTTACCCTGACTTGGCGACTATGCAAAACATCTATGTTGATTTGCGAGGACAGGCCTTGGAGCAAAATAAAGGTTATATGGCGATGGCTGCAGAACGCAGTACCCAAAACGAACAAAATATAGATGAGGCAACGCGAAAAATTAATAAGGCATATGAGTTCATGTATATGGAAGATCCAGAACGCAAGTATAGCACTTTCACGGGCTATATTCGCGACATTAACAAGAGCGATATGGAAGTTGTACTTAACCATGCCCCTATAAAGGGTAAGGTTTCGTACTCGTCCCTTGCAAAAGGTGAAGAGCCAATGATTGACGAAAAACGCACACGGGTTGATTTTATGGATGGCCGTGGGTTCAAGTTAGGTGATGAGGTAACAGTGATGCTGGACCAGATTTTCAAGGATCAAAAGCGTGAAAGTGGATTCATTGAATTTGCACTAATAGACTGATTGCATAAATTGAGAGCAGAATGCCTGCCGCCAAATATCGGGAGGTTTTTTTCTTGATGAAAATAAATCTTGTAAGCAGGATTAATGCTAGGAAATAGAAGAGATACCAAAATCCTTGCTGAGTAATCTCTAAGCGTTGCCACGAAATTGCCGCAAGCCAGTCGCTGACCCGCAGCACAAGCCAAATCATTCGATCAACAACCCACAGCAGGGGAAATCCAACCCATGTTACAAGAGCAATAACACTCATTTGAAATGCCAAAATTATAATGGGGAGAAGCAAGACATTTGCAATAAGTCCAATCAGCGGGAAATATCCAAAAGTTCCGACCAACAGCGGAAATGTGGTAATAGCCGTCACAAGATATAATGTCAGTCCCGTAACTAAGCCTTTCCTAAATTTATCCACCCACCAAGGTTGAACAGGGGTAAACACCTTTTTTTCCAGCCATCCACTAATCGGGCGATAAAACAGAGCTATTCCAATTAAGCATGCGAAACTCAACTGGAACGATAGCGAGAGTATGGAGTGAGGGAAAAGGATAAGAATAATAATAGCAGCAAGCGAAATCGAACTTATTGTCTCAATCCGACGCAGGAATAATCGGTTGAAAAGGAGTATCAAGAACATGATTGACGCCCGCATGATCGAATATCTGAAATCCGCCATATAGACATAAAGGATAAGTGTTAACAGGATAACTATGAATTGAGTTTTTTTACCCGCCTTAAAAAACTTCAAAATCCAAAGAAGAATTGCAACAATCAATCCCACATGCAACCCCGATACCGCCAATACATGTGCAAGACCCGTCAGCGTGAAGCTCTCTCGGATCTCCTCGCCTAATTCTGATCTATCACCAAATAACATGCTGTACATCAGTTCGGCACTATCCTCGCTCATATACTGGTGAAAAAATCCGTTCGTATATCGCAAGATGGTACTTCGCAAGTCGTTACTTTGCCGAACTACATAAATGTTCCCTTGCAGAGCCGATCCCTGATATCTAATCCTGTTGTTAACATTAAACGATGAGCCCGAGTCGAAAGGGCGGTGTAAGTTTGTGTGTGCGCGTATGACATCCCCAACCGCTAAAACATTATTTCGCATCAGGGGGACAAATAATCTTACTCGACCATTAATACTTTGTCCCTCAACTCGGACATTCGCAAGGGTAACACTTGCCCTTCCTGCGTCATTAAATGTTACTCCTCTGACAACGCCTTGAACAGTGCCAGGGCCGCGGATAAATGGCTGTCTTGTATAATGGTTATGTGTTACTAAAAAGCTAATTACAACCATTAGGCACAAAATCAATCCCACTGTAGGGAAAACCCGCCATCGCAGTTTCCAGTAGGTTGCTCCCAAGCTTATGCACAGCAATGCAAGCCAAATCAAAACAAGCCACCAGCCGACGGAAATACTAGCTAGGCAAACCACTACCGTCAAGGCGACCAACAGGGCCCAGAAACACAAGGGTCGAAAGTTGAAGAACTTTGTCGGCATGTTAAAAGCATGCTATACTTATTCATGCCTGTCAACCTTGCACAATCAATTGCCGAAACAATCGCCCTAGCCCGTACGGCGGCGAGGGGAAGCCTTGACCCTATTTTTATACTCGTCCCTGATCGATTTACCTTGCAATGTGAAAGACTGCTGCTAAAAGACGCTCCAGCCTTATTGAATGTAAGGGTTCTAACATTTAGTATGCTGTATAACTTGTTAAGCAGCGAACAAGGAAAAAAGCCCCCCATCTTGGATAAAACAAGAGCTGTTCTGTTCTTGTGGCAGGCGATTCGTGTGGTCGAGCCTGACCTGAAATGGTTTCGAAAATCCGTTCGGCACCATAACTTTGCCGAGCGAATGTTCAACACTCTGAATCAATTGACAAGCTCTCTTGTGAATTTTGATAAACTGCCCGCCACGCCTAAGTTTCACGATATCGTTATAATCTATCGTAAATACAAGGAGCTTATTACTAATTACTCAGATAGTGCAAGCATGCTTGGTTGGCTTATTGCCAACATTAAAACCTGCAAATCTCTAAAAGACACCCAAGTTTTCATCTGCGGCTTTGATCATCTCTCCCCACAGCGTCTTGCCGTGTTGCATGAATTATCTAAGTACTCTAAGCAATTAATCATGAGTACAAGAACAGATAGTGAGCTTGAGCTAGTTGCAACTGCATTTCGGAGTACAACGACTGTGTCCGCTAAACCAAAGCCTTGCGAAGGAGTGAAGCTACAAGCACTCTCAAGCGAGTCCATTTACGCGGAAGTAGAAGTAATAGCAAATGAGATTAGAGGGTTGCTGAACGAGGGGATTCTGCCAGAGGATATTGTAGTGTTGCTAGCCGACTTTGAAAACACGCATGTTTTATATGAATCTGTGTTTATCGCCTCTAATATTCCTGTTAATATTGACACAGGCAAGCCTTTATCCGAAACTCCGCTCGTTCGTCATATTTTAGATTTCCTTGCTCTTTCAAATCATGACAATGCGGAGAACTTTCTTTCGTTTATCCGTGATGAAAAAATTGAAAATTTTGCACTTAAATGCAATTTGGGCCTGAAAAAATACTTAAAACTTAAAGAAAACGATAAACTATCAGTAGTTCAGGAAATTATAGCGAAATTCCGAAAGCAAAAAACCGTACCGCAAATGGTCGAGATTTTGAAAGGAATTCTTTTTGATTGCTTTGGAAGGGAAAAACTTTTGGAGGTTTTGGCTAATATAAGCGAATTGTGTGGTGACCTGAAACTGGACATTCGAGAATTCTCGAGTCTTTTGTCGACAATTTGTCTCGCGACGAAGATCTCCACAGTGCCAACTTATGCTAATAGGGTACTTGTTAGTGACTTGAATGAATGGCAACCCCATCATGTCCCATACTTGTTTGTTGTCAATACGCATGATGGGAATTTTCCATCTGCACAAGCAGACACAGATATCCTGACCGCATTTGACATACGGCAATCAAAAGCTAAGATTGAGCCAACTGCGAAACAGCAAAATGCCCGAAATCGCCAGCATTGTATGAATGTAATGGCTAGTGCAAAGAAGAGCTTAGTCGTTTCGCATATAGCAACCACCAGTGCTAACGAGCCTGCGTTGCCATCAGAGCTGTTCGAAAAATTGCATGATGGGCAACCCGTCGTATCTCAAATACGATCTCGTCGTTTTGCAAGGCATAAAGTTATGTCAGCGTTAGGCAGCGGAATCGCATTTGATAATCCGATTTATTATAATTCACTGTTGGACTCGCTTGAGATTGAGTTGTTCGAGAAGATTGATCAGAACATCGAAAATGGCGAGGAGCTGTTTTTCCCAGAGAGGAGAGCAAGTGTAACAGCTCTGGAGAGTTATATAAACTGTCCGTATTGTTGCTTTCTCGAGAGGGGGCTTAGATTGCGAAGGAGGGAGTTAAGCAAGGTTGGTGCAAACATTATAGGGTCATTACTGCACAAAATTGCCGAAGAGTTTACGCGAAACCCAAGTAAACAACAGGTATTAGCAAAAGTCTTATCATTACCTGAATTCAGCTATTTTATGCAAGACGATATAAACAAACCACTAGTTGCTGTACTTCGACGCGAAGCTATATCAATAATGAATCGGATAGAGGCTCAAATCAAGGAGAGCGACTTTAAACCAAAATATCTGGAAAAGAAGTTGATGGGGGAAATTGACAGATTGCAGGTTGTGGGAATTGCTGACCGAATTGATGAGAATGTAAAGGGCGAGGCATTAGTGATAGATTACAAAACAGGCAAAATTCCGACCTTGGATGGGACTAAATTACAGTTACCTATGTATATGGATTTTTACCACAGTGCTGTGGGGGCGGTCTATTTTCCATTGTCGGCGGGGTTTTCCAAGGATAAAAAGCTTAAGGGTTTGATGCCAGGCATCAATCACAGTGAAATAATTAACAATGCAAAACAGACGGCTAAGGAGGCAATCGACAGTATGCGACAGGGAATTATTGGCGAGTGTGTTTGTGGGAGGGGTGTATGAGCAAGATGAACTGGACAAAATCACAAAAGTCAGCAATTAGTGAGAAAGGCAGAGACCTGCTTGTTTCAGCTAGTGCTGGCTCGGGGAAAACTACTGTAATGATTGAACGAATCGCCCAGATGGTTCGCTCAGGTGATGTTGCTGTAGATGAATTATTGGTTTTGACCTTTACCAAGGCCACCGCTGCGGATATGCGCACAAAATTGCGGAAGAAACTGGGAGATGAATATCTAGATGCACTTTCCGTTTCCTCGATTGGAACATTCCATAAATTTTGCTCGGATTTGGTTCGGACATATTTCAATCTGTTGGGTCTTGATCCCGCGTTTGATATTTTGGACGATTATCAGGCGAAATCGATACAAAACGAGATCTTGGATAAGATGTTGGCCGAAAATATAAGCAAGTGCCAAGATGCGATTTACACTTTCTGTGTTAACAGAAAGACTGAGGGATTCAAGGATTTGATCGTCGACATTACGAAATTTCTTGCTACGCGTGAAGATGCAGACGAGTGGCTGAACTCGGTCGCCCTCGCATCCTATGGCGATCAATTTAATCCATCTCTTCGAAAGATTAAGGAATTCGAAAAAGAGATGAAGGATTATTACAATTCAAAATTCATTGGGCATTTAATGACTGCAAAATACGAGGGGGCGGAAAAGATTATTCCACAGATAGAGGCGACTATGAAGGGAGAATTTACTAGGCTAAGCCCTTGTAAGGTTTTCAGTGAATACGAGGATTTCCGTGATACGCGTTCGGAACTTAAAAAAGAATTGGCCAGGTTGGAATATAGTGCAGAACAATCCAATGACCGAAGGATAGTTGAACAAACTATCTACTTGGTAAAAGAGTTTACGAAGGTCTATGCCCAGGAAAAGCGTAGGAGGGAGGTCCTGGATTTTGCAGACATGGAAGCATTTGCACTAGAGGTCTTGAGTAATGTGGAAGTGAGGCAGAGTATTAAAGAAAAATACAAGTTCATTTTTATTGACGAATATCAAGACACTTCGCCGATTCAAGAGAAGATTTTATCCCTAATTAGCAAGAGAGATTCTATTTTCATGGTTGGTGATGTTAAGCAGAGTATTTATAGTTTTCGTGGATGTGAGGTCGCAATTTTTGCAAACAAGTTGACCGATTTTGATAAAAATCTGGGGGGTAAGGTTGTTCGTCTAAATGAGAACTTTCGTTCCGATCCTGCTATTTTGAAATTTGTTAACAGAGTATTCGAAAAGATAATGCCAGATTACTCAGGGTTCGAGGTCAAGGACTTTGGCACAGATGGGGCGGTCGAGGTAATAGTCCTAGAGGGCAAAGACGACGAAGAGAATAGTATAGTTAAGCAATCTGCATTAATTGCTAAAAAAATTAATGAGCAATTAAAAAACGGTGCGAGAATGAGCGATATTGCAATCCTGGGACGAAACTCAACGCACTTTTTAAAATTAAAAGAAGTTCTGCAGAAAGCTGGAATTTCTTCTGCGGTAGTTGAAAAGCAAAAAGCGAATAAAATACCTGAGATAAGCATGCTAAATAACTTTTTATTCGCGGTTGCAAATCCCGAGAATGAGCTACCGTTATTTAAAACGATGGTGAGTGTGTTTGGGCATAAATTGTCAGAGGGGAAGAAGTACAAGCAAGAGCATCTTGAAATCCTAGGCCATTTTCGCGAATTTTCCAAAACCCATACAGTCGCTGAAGTTTTAGATAAATTCATGGCGGAGTATATGGTTCATGATGACACAGGAAAAATTGGCAAATATATGAATATTTTAAGGGGGGCAAGTTTTGCCACGAACTTGACGCGTTTTTTGTACCTGCTGGAGCATGACCTGCTGGATATCGAGCTGGATGGAGGAGGCAGCGTTCGGGAATGTGTCCAAATTATGACAATTCACAAGTCAAAGGGTCTTGAATTTCCAATTGTGTTCTTGTTTGATGCTGGGGTGAATTTCAGCGGAATCGATAAGCGAAAATTTTTGGTTATCGATAAGGAATGCGGCTTGTGTGTTTATGCAACGGACCTTGATGAGTATACCCGCAGTTCGTCCCTCGCTCGCCTTGGGGCACTGATATCGGGGGAGAGGCAACAAGTCGAGGAAGAGAAACGATTGCTATATGTTGCACTAACTCGTGCTAAGGAAAAACTTATTATAATCGGCACAGCCAGTAGCGACAGAGTGCCACGAGTCGCCAAGAACTATTTCCACTTTTTGCCCCTGAGGGAAGCCCAGTGGATTGAGGCAAGCGAAATCAAAGTTATCGAGAAGGCACAAGAGAAGGGCCGCAAGTTGGAAGGGCACGGTGATAAAAAGTTGATAAAAGAATTCCAGGATATATTCAATAGGGCAGAGGAAGTGATCTCGGGCTCGGATGTAATATTGAAGAACTCTGTAACATCTTTGACAAAGAATGAGGAGTGGAAGGGTGGTGAATGGATTGGGGGAGATGGTACAGAATACGGAACAAAATTTCATGATGAAATGCAGCGTATTGATTTCACAAATCCACAGTCAAACGATCCTAAGATATTAAAAGCTGTTAAAGCGATGAAGGTGTTAACCCAAGGCATGAAAGTATATAGGGAAGTTCCATTTCTGCAGAAATTTCAGCAAGATGGCACGGAGATTCTGGTCCAGGGCATCATTGATCTTTTGGCGGTTGGCGAGGGCAATGTGATACTGGTTGATTATAAGACTACAAAAGGTTCGGCGGAGCGATTGCGAGGACTTTATAAAGGACAGCTGGCTATGTATGCGGATGCCGTTAAACAGGCAATGAATAAAGACAGAGTTGAATGTTATATATACAGTACATCGCTTGACACCAAAGTCATTATAGAATAATCTTGAATATATGAAGCGGAATAGAATAATCTTGTCCCTTAAGATTTTATCGGCATGTGGCTTGCTGTTTATTTCTGCATTCTTCTTTTTCCAGCATATGGGATTGTTGTGGGACGACATAACTGTTGGTAATATTACCCCTATATTTTTCGTGGCGGGTGTAGTATGTGTTTGCTTGTATATAGGATTTATCGTTTCGCGATTTGAGGATGGAAAATTCCATCGGGCTGAGCGGTGGGATTTGATTTACAAGATAATCTTTAGCCTTACAATGGTTTATATCGCAATCCGTGCAATCTTCATAGAGCCTTTCGTTGGCGTGCCCGTTGGGGCGTTAAGTGCCGCCGTAGTTATCGGAATCCTTAATTGGTTTATTCCTGCGATTTCAATCCAGGATGACACCGAATTTTAGTTCTATCACTCTGTTACTATTTATTATATCACCATCTGATTCTTCTATAATATTCAATCGTGCGATACCGTCACGAGATTTGCTGTTGCGTATAAACTCTTCTAAGCTGGTTGCTACTCTGCCATCTGTTCTTTTGTTAAATGTGGCGATTTGCTGCAACTTGCCGCTGCGAACATCTCCAATTTCCTCCGAGGTTTCAAAGACTTTTTCTATATCATTTTCCGTCCACATTAATATTGCTCCGTTTGAAAATTGAGGCTTGATCAAAAATGGCATCAGCAAGTTGACTAGATTCGTATCTGCAAGACCAGATCCCAGAAGGACTAGGGAACAATGCGAAAAACTTATCTTACGACCTTTGTTTGTGCTTATTTCCGCCAATGCTTCGTCTATAGTTGATGCAACAGCAGTTGTGTGTTCGCGCTCTGGTACACCAAATGGATCGAAGTTGAAAATCATGTTTTCGACCGTTACTATATATTCATCATCTTTTTTGTCTATTCCTATGGCCGTCAAAATAGTTTTAGAAAGAACCGTTGCCTCATTGGTCATAGCCATCGGCAGAAATGCTATGAGAATTGCCAATGTTATTATCACGAATTTTTTTCGCCATAGGGTCTTGATTGCTTGGGCTATCACGCCTTAGTATGTGATTCTTGTCGTGCTTTTAATCCCAAAAAGAAAACAATGCCAAATATCACCACTAGGGAAGTAAATCCGGCCATCATACCAATTGCCCAGGATGGGAACTCGCCACTGTTGTTACTTGCGTTGTGAACAGTGAACTCAAAGGCAGCACTTCTTTCAGAATCCATTATCGAGCCCCCATCTCCTACCGCTCGTATTGTTATATAATGCATTCCAGCCGGCAGACTGAGTGCCACTAGATCAAATGATGTTGATGTTGTTGATGCTTGCAGCAAGTCGTTTGCGTATATACGGAACGAAGTGGCTTCTGCCGGAGCACTCCAGGTTAGGATATTGTTGCCTTCATCTTCCCATCTCAGATTCTGTGGCGGGACAAGTTGCTCGCCAGTGCCCTCTGCCATCACAGGCACGGCGGTATTGTCCGCCAAAGCAAATATCCCTCCAGCGGCTAGAACAATCATAACAAGAATAAAAACGAATTTCTTCACATTGCACCCCTTATACAAAACTATCCTAGCATAAGGTGTTACAATTTGTCAAAAATTATTAACTCACAGTTCACCAATTCATGGACATCTGTGTACAGGCCACTGCTTGGCATTCCGTTAAAATAAGCGTTTACAACGCGTCCAATTCCTCCGTGGGCCACAATCAGGATGCTTTTATTTTTGTATTTAGTGCGTAATTCGTCGAGAAATCCGTGGATGCGTTCCTTGACATTTTTAAACGATTCAACACTGGAAAAGTCATATAGTTCTCGCTTGCCGAAAAAATCGTCACAGAATCTCTTATCCCATTCATATCCCTCGTAATCTCCGCTGTACCATTCCATGATGCGGGAATCTGTTATGACCTGTGGTCGCAGTTCGTAAGGGCGGGACGCTAGAATCATTTCACAGGTCTGTCTTGCCCGCAGGGCGGGGCTGCACATCACCAGATCAAATTTTACATCTTTGATTTTTCTGCCCAAATCTACTGCTTGCTTAGCACCCTTCGCAGTTAGAGTTGTGTCTACAAACCCATTCCATTTTCCTGTCGCGTTAAAAACCGTTTCGCCATGCCGTACGAAATAAATCATTTTTCTAGATCCTCCAAGGTTGTTTCAGGGGAAGGCTTTCGAAATGAATTTATAGGCATCCCTTTAATATCCTCAAATACTTCCATAACATCTCCTACTGACATATCTGCTCCCCATGCAGATGAGTGCCACAATTGCATAGATGCATCCATAAGGATTTGTTGCTTTTTCTTCAGGTCATCGGTCATGGCGTTTCGACCTTGCCCTTGCAGATTCAAATGAACTTGTTGGGCTCCGATTCTGATACGGCTTACCCTTACTAGGGCATTTGTGTCCATCTCGGCTACCATCTCAGGGTAGATGTAATCTTGATGCATATACCGAGTGTAACACAATATTTAAATCGCTGTCTAGAAAATTAAGGCTTTGCTTTCATTTGCTAGGTAGTGCTCTTGTGCGTAATCATATAAAGGCTTAATCATTTCAGGCGTGATTTCTGTGATGCCTAATTGTTTTAATCTGGCCAGTGGGGGCAGTTTGTCGTTTCCTATGACTTTTAAAACATTCTCCAATGAAATTGTGCCCTGTCTAATTTTTTGTGCGAAAATGCTCGCGAAAAATTGTCCGCAATAGTACGCAAAAAATCCCGATTGATTGTTCATAGCATCGAGAAATTGGCGCATCAATGTTGTTCTGTCGGATTGGGATACATTCCTAGAAATGCGTTGGAACAACTCATTCTCGCCTGTATCGTTGCTAGAGTTATATTCATCCAGGATAGTCTGCATCGGAATATCTCTGGCTAACTCTTTTCCATTCAGTCCTGTCTTATCAAAAAGTTCTACCAAACCTAAAGTAGCTAAAAGCTCTTCATTATGTGTGTTCATGGTATTAAATCGGTAATTTTTATGTGCATCTGATTTGATCCCACGCCTTGCAAGTTCGTCAGATGCCAGCACCTCTACAAGAATTGCAGGCAGTTCCAGAAATTGGTCAAAATATTCCAAGGGGCATACATGATGTGCGACTTCATGTGCGATGCTTCGAATATCGGAAGGGTTATTATTTATGCCGATATCTATAAACTTCTTTTCATCACGGTCTCCGTATATGTGAGCGGTACTCTTGTCATCAAGATTAATCCTGAAGCCGCTGGATCTCAACAGCTCATCATGCTTTTTAGCTAGCAGGGGGCTGATAGCTAAAAGAACATTCTCGGACTGTCTCCAAGTTTCACTAAAGCCGCCTTCGACACTTTCATTTTTTTCAAAACTGTCACCCGGGCACAGCTTTACCTCTTTCCCAGGTGGAAGGGGTAGAGGCCTGTCTGCTAATGCTTTTATTAGGGGCTTAAGGAACACAAGCATTTCCAGTTGCTGTTGAATTTCCTGGTCAGATGATAGAAAAGGAATCTCAGAGTTATAATTTGGGGGTTTCAAGTTTTGTTGCCGCCAGGCCTCTGCTTGGGCTTCGCGTTCTTCTTTAGTTTTACCCGTCAGGCCAAAGTAATAGGCTTCTTCATCCGGATTATCACGGGCAAACAATTTTACTCCATTGAAATTGACATAAGTATTTTTCCCATCGCGATAATCTTGTTGCAGCTGTTTTATTGCCTCGTTAATGTCTGTTCCAGCGAATACTTTAATCTCTGCAAGTTCCATGTACAAGTATATCAAAGAAGGCCGTTTTTATCAAATATCTCTAGAGATTTAACACAGATATCAAATGCTTTTTGTATACAGTTCACATCTAGATTATCCGCGGTATCATATCTCGTGTGATAGAACCGGGAGGGACGGGGGTTCATCGCGGCAAGGCAAACCGCTGGAATTTTGCCCTTCGAGAAAGCTGCTGCATCTGAACTGCCCAACGGTATTGATTTGTGCGGCAGTGGGTTATCCAGTAATTCGGTACAGGCCTTGTCCAGCAGGTTAATGGCACGCTTGTCCGCACGGACTAGGCCGTTCATGTCTTTTGTCATAATTGCGAAATGGTCATCGTCACGGAATGTTTCCAAAGCGATAAAGACGGTTTCGACATCTGGATCCCGCAGGAGGGTTTGATTTGTTTTCACAAAGGCTTTTGCTCCGCGAAGTCCTGCCTCTTCGCTGCCTGTGATTAGGGATATGACTTCGGTATTCTCGAAGGCAAGATTATTCTCGGCCATGTATTTCAGGATAGCCACCGATACCATTGTTCCAGTCATATTGTCATTCGCTCCGTCTACAACTTTGTTAAAGTTGCTGAAGAAGAATATTGCCAAGTACGCAACCGCGTACCAGCCAACCGCAATATACATCCACCAGTGGTCTGCGACCCCGCTGACAATAACAATGCTGATAGCCAATGTAAACAGGATTCCTATAACAGAAATGACAGAGATAATCTTTGCGATAATGTGTCCAAACCACACGAACAGGCTCCATTCAAATGCTGCATCAATATGACCGCCGAAGATAATTCGTCGCTTGACTTTTCCTGCGGGCCTTTTTGTCGCGACCAAGTTATGCGAATATTTCTTGGGCAAAAAGAAATCCAAAACTTCCCAATAAAATATCAATTGGGTAAACAAAAAAAACAACGACAGTGCCGACAATGCCAAGGACGCAATAGGAACAAGGAAAAATAAGGCAGCGGCAATTATCATCATGATAGGGATGACCTTTGAGAACAGCATAAACGCATGGGGTTGCACCTTGAAGCTTTGCATCTGGACCCAGTCCGCCCAATTATTAGATTTGATTTGACCCTCTAAATATTGGTTGGCCGCAAGTTCTGTTTTACTGCCAGCGTATCGGTCCTTGAAATTCTCGCAGATGTGTTTTATCTCCTGTTCTGCGTATAGTGAATATTCTTTTGCCATCATGCAGTGTATCATAATGTTGACTCTGGCCCTAGCTTATTTCTTAGGTTCCTTCTCAATTTGTTTCTCTTTTCCTCCTCGTCGAATGGGAGTTTGTTGATTTCCGCTAACTCTTTTTCTAGGGAAAGGATCTGTTGGAAGGATGGCTGGTTAAAATCAATCGTACCACTGCTGATATCCACGGTGGCATAGTGATCCTTTAATTCGGCTAAGATCTCGTGAGTCCTTTCATAGACATAATTTCCCTTCGCTTGTGTTTCCTCGGGCGTCATTGCATGTATTTCGTCTTCGGTTATCACTAAAGCATAGTCTGGGCTATAGCCAGATTTAAGTAACTTGAGCCTATTCTTGGCTATATCTACGGCTTGATCCATTCGTTGCTTGTTCAGTGCTTTTGTGTACATATCAGTGCCTGCAACTTGGGCTTTCTTTTTTGTAGGTTTCAACCCTTTTGGAAATTGTATAATGTCGTCGCTCACAATAACTCCTTTTAGGATTCGTAGTATATCAAAATATCACTTCAGGGTCAAGCCTCCTTGATTCAGGTCTCGGCACCTTGATAAATTCCTGCCTTGGAAAATCTTTAAGCACTTGTTTAATGCTTTTGCCAAAGTCAAAGGTTTCAAAATCATCAAAGAGTGGGGAGGGCTTCAATAACTCGGTAGCCCTGACTGCAAGTGGACATCCGGGAACTCGTTGCTTTCCATATTCTGCTATAATCATATCTTTATAGTTTTCCATGTAGACGGCACTTTTACCCGGGGTCCTGAACGATTCTGCTAATTTCAGGACTCTTCCGTTTTTTAGTTCGGACTCAAAATATTTACTGCCAGGTATCAGGATATATTCCTGGAAGAATTCGTTGCGTGTTTCTATGCCCAAGTCATTTATATCATCAACACCATATTTATCTAATAGCTCCAGGGCCGCTTTATCTCGTTCAATTATGTATGAAAGTATATCCTCATTGAGACTGGCAAGTGAGATACTCAATTCAAGGTCTTTCTTTGTTGTACTGAACTCTGTTGTCCATGCCCCATGCTCGGGATGAACATAGATATTAAGAGCGGGGTCAATTATAACGCCCATGCTTGCCGCAGCTGCGTGAATTTTTCGCTCTTGCTCTTTGTCCAATATTTTTTCATCTGGAATCAATATCTGCCCGTTGGGTTGAATCTGTACAACGGACGAGGAATCAAAGCCAATAGTGAAGTCTGGTATCTGTTGTTTAACAGGGGCAAGAGCTATCTTAACCGCGTTGAGGAGCTTTGTCTCTTGTCCTGTCAAGTTATTCTTATCACGAAAGCTTTCGCTGGAAACAAGTGTCGTCTTGGCATTTTTTATGTTCTTAATCCCTCCTGCAAATTGCCTCAGATCGCCCAAGATTAAATCTTCAATTGTGCCTAATGTTTCTCCTATGTCAATATGGGCAACAAATTTATGAATTTTCTTCTGGGCATCTTCGATAGATACAGCTACGGCGGTACAAGGTCCCAATCCGAATGTCCCCACATAGGTTTTCTTGTCGGATACACTTGCGGATTTACCTATCTCAACGCTGATTAACTTGGCTTCGTCTGGGATGCTGAGGTACTGGATTTTAAAATCATCTTGCTTCATTTCGTTTCCCCCTTGTTAATGTGCTTTGTTGCTTCTCTTATAGAAAGCTTCGCCATATTGTTTCTATTGTTGTCAACGAATTGTCGGACCCAGATTGGGTCAGTTTTCGCGTATTCTCTTAAGGCCCATCCAATCCCCTTGTTGATGAAAAATGCTCGATTTTGTTCTTGGTTTTTGCCGTCACTTGAAGGGCTGCTACGCTCCTTTTCGCCGAGATTATTTTCAATTATTTTTGCCAGTAATTCAGTGTCAGTTTTACTTTTCAAGTATAATTGGTGCTGGATTGCTATTCGGCGAATCCAAAAGTCTTCGTCTTTACTCCAGTCCAGCATTACTTGTGTTACACTGGCTTCACGCTGGGCCAAGTCGCCGAACAGGGTACAGAGTCCATCAATTGTATCCCACCATTGTTTCTTTTGGGCAATCTCTTTTATTCTTGGAATATCTGCCCTGTCAAGTTGGGTTTTTCTTGTATGAAGGTACCAAACGGCAATATACTGCATCTCTCGCATTGGCTCGTTCCAGCAATCGGCAACAAACTGCCAATCAATTGGTTTATTCTTTGCTTCCCATAGAGGCTTAAACAATTCATCGCGCTGCCCAGCCCGCACACCATAGTGTGGGAACAAATTACGCATGTATTTTGCATCACGCTTGCCTTTTTCTTCGTCGGCATATTTCTCGAATATCGCTTTGATTTGTTGCAGAGTCATCCACTTATTGTACCACATGTTGAAATGAAATGCTAGGCATGTTATAATATTGGATGCCGATTAAAATGAGGATTGATGGGGGAGACCTGTCAGGCAAAAACTCTACAGCAATGAAATACGCTGAAGCTTTTCCCAGCGTTGATGGCAGCACTTATGAAATAAGAACAAACAAGCTTACGGCCTTTAATCCTTTCTTTGATCTAGCGAAATATGCCTTTAGTAAAGGAATGCCTGAACATTTGGCAAAATTTCTTTATTATCCTGCGGCCATTAAGGATGCATGTACTTATAGAGATGATGGTAGCGAAATTATCCAAGTATCTTGTGTCGCGACAAGGGGGCTTGCATATATCAAGGACAAAGGGATACGCGATATATTCGGCCTTGAAAAGATGGTGGAAAGGTTACCAGAGTCTGAGCACAATTTTTATCTTAGAGTTAGAAGCATCGACGAGATAGTCCGAAGGCTTGATATTCGCAGAAACTTTGAACGAGAGCAGCTAACTAGAGGTGATTTACTAGCAGAAACAGATCCAGATAGATTCATAAGAAGAGAAGAAATTTTATTTGATATAATCAAGCAAAGATTCAATCCAAGTGTTATCTTTACAGATAACATGACACCCACTGAAACTGCGATGGTGATTAGCCAATCTTTATGTGGCGGAAGGGACAGGATTTGAACCTGCGAATCTTTCGATTACTCGCTTTCCAAGCGAGCGCTTTCGGCCACTCAGCCACCCTTCCAATAGTAGATAGTATATACTAAAATGCTAGGCTAGTCAAATATATATAATGCATGAGAAATTGGTTTGAAGGGCATTATGTAAAAATTGTGGACAACGACAAGACGGTTGCCGTAATCTTTGGACGAGCTAAGACAAAGAAAGAGAGGAAAGCCTTTATCCAAGTTATCACAGAAGATAATTCATATAATGTCGATCTAGAATATGGTGAGTATTCAAATGTCAGTCCGCAGGGGTTTTCTTTCGACCATGGCACGATTAAGGCAGATGTAGTATTCAGTCCATTCACACCGATTAAATACGACGCAATGGGGTTCTTTAGGTTTTTCCCATTTATGGAATGCAAGCATAGAGTAGTCAGCATGTTCCACAAGGCAACCGGCAGGGTAGAGGTTGATGGCAAGGTCTTCGAATTCAATAATGCGGATTGCTTTATCGAGGGCGACAGCGGGAAATCATTCCCCCGGAGGTACATCTGGACACAATATGGCAAAGATGACTTTTCCGTTGTTGCGATGGCGGCACGGATTCCCTACCTCGGCATGCGTTTTACCGGAACGATTTGCATAATTCATGCAGGAGGACGGGAATATCGCCTTGCCACTTATCGCGGTGCGTGTGTAAAGGTTTGGAGGAATGATAAGCTAGTAGTAAAGCAGGGCAGGAAAAGGTTGGAGATCACTGTGCCTGACCCTGATAAGAATATGCGAGAACTGCACGCACCGCAACATGGCAAAATGGCTCGGATAATACGCGAGAGTATAGCAACAACTGTAAATTACAAATTAACAATAGGCAATAAGGTCCTTTTTGATATAACCGCTGACCAAGCGGCGTTTGAATATGACTCTTACAGCTCCTTATAGAAAGAATCTTCGGGCGTCTTCGATAGCTCTTGATTAGAGTAATTCTTTTGAATTTAGCATAGCTAATTTTAATCGCGTTATGATATTTTGCAAGTATGGAAAACAAAATAATTGTACTCGCTTATGTCGGAACTGGAAAGGCAGAAATGGCAAAACGCTATGAGAGGATCTGGAATCCAAGTTCTGACGATTATCGATATGTTTGGGACAAGGAGATGCCTTCAGAAAAAAGGAAAGGTGATCCAAGCCGTACTGAAAACCCTGAGTTCCCAAATAATTTTATAAATGCAATATTTGAAAAACTTGCAGATAATATAATATTGTTATCTCTAACTGAAAATTTATTTCATTTGTATGACAGCAGCCAATTTAGAGATAAGATGAAAGAGGCGAGAATTATTCTCGCATGTCCTGGTAGAAATGCTTTTAATGATTATATTAAGCGGTATAGGGTAAGGGGTAATTCCGAAAGGTTTATTGAAAATAGGCAGAAAGAATTTCCATGTATTATGGATAAATTTGAAAACGCGGAAGGATATGAAAAGGTAGTTGTTGATGAATACCTTGACGATGCACTCATTAAACACGGTGTAAAGCTATTCGAAAAAAATAGGGAAGCCTAGCTAAGTTCGACTCATACTCACTTGTGATGATGCCACCCAAAAGTAAATTCTTGATTTTGCGACACGATGTTGAACTTGCGGATAATCAAACTATGGTGAAAAATGAGGTAGTTGCCATTTTTGCGAATTGATTGCTTGTTTGGCCGCTGGTTTTATCCATGGTGGATATAAACGCAATCCCATCTTGCCACGGGTTTCTCCGTGAGTAATTACACCATTTTTGATGAGAACTTCTTTACCGAACTTGAATCGTCCTCGATAATCTCCTTCGACAACTTCTATGACAATAAAATCAAAGTTATCGGTACTGTCAAATGGCATATTGAATCCGTTTGTTCGTTTGTAAATTGTTACAAACTGCCCAATCTTTTTGGGTGTGATTTTCGATTTACGAAAGATTGTAAATTCTGTATTTTCCAACATGAATCTATTATACCATGATACGGTGCTCTTTGGAGATAAAAACCAGTTTTTATAAAGGAGATTTCAATATCCACGGTGTTTATGAAGAAGCGATGACAACTCTTCATTTTTCTTAATGAAATCTATTAAGTAATTTTTACAAATTTTCACATTCAATTTTTTCTTTATGCTTCGAAAATGGGGAATGTAATAATCATCTACTTTTTCACCTGTTGGCGTGCTATGCGTAATTATATTTCGGGTACTTACTAATTCTGAAAATAGTTCAAATATATTCTTGCCCAGTTTTTCCTCTACAATGTTTTTATCTCCTCGGTGACTGCATGATGTTCTTTGTCAATGAGAGTGATAATGAAATGAACATTTGAATTAAAAACCCATTGGCACATTCCAAGAAGTGTTAAATATTCAATATCTGTTAAGGATTGCCTTGTAACTTTTTCCATAAATTATTTTAGCATGATAACTGTTCAAAACAAAGAAAAACCGCAAACAGTTGCGGTTCAACTCACAACAGTTTGTGATGATACACCTAAAAGTCAGTTCTTGATTTCCAACTTGACTTTGCGGGAAATCAAGTTTGGATTATAGTCATGGATCGCAATCCCTCAGCAAAAACGTTCATGAATTTTTCAGTCCCGTTTTCGGTATAGTCATATCCCATCGCATTCGCAGCTTGGTCGTATATCTTGTCCAAAACATTGGCATCAATATTTTTAATCATATCACTATTTAATGTTCCGTCACAGTAAATGTCGGTATCTAGTTCTTGCTTCATTTCTTTACCTTCATCGCTTAGGAGATTATGCCTTGCAAGCAAATCAAAAACTGCTCTAAAGTGGCGGGACATCGCTTGAGCCCTGGCTTCTACAAAAGCATTTTCCTCTTCCGCCGACGATTCTTTTCCCGGATCATAATGATACTTCGCTTTATCTATGCTGACAAACTTTTTAGATTGTTTTTCTCGTTGCCTAGCAGTAGTCCATATGCCCATTTCTTTCTTGTTGCGTTTGAGTAACCCGAACATAACTTTCTCCTTCTTGAAATAATTATATCACTAAATGCTTTTTCCGTATCATCTTGGTGCGGTCGAGAGGACTTGAACCTCCACGGGAGTACTCCCACCAGCTTCTGAGACTGGCTCGTCTGCCATTCCGACACGACCGCATATGACAGGAGTATATCACATTCGCTCAAGTGCGTCAAATACATGTGCTTCGGTCAATCCTATTTCGGCCTCTGTTTGTATCAAGTAGGGGAGAAGTTCCTCCATATCGCTGCTGTCGTCTATGATGATAAAACTATCTGCTTCGGATTCAAAGCTTTCAAGGAATGATGCGATTTCCCTCCCGCGTGATTCTCCTGGAAGTTGTGGTGTCCACCCAATGACTTGGCTGTCAAGGTCATATTTTGATAATTCCTCAAGCAGACGAATGCGGTGACCTTCGAAAAGTCTCCACACAGAGGATATGACGATCTTGCTGTTTGTTGACTTGATGAAGGTTTGTAGACTTAACATCGCATTTGGATCGAATGGATAGTTTATCCCAGAGTGTCCCATCTTACCGACTTTGTGAGAATATTCGACCAAATGGTTAATAGAGTTCAAAACTCCGTCAACATCAAGAAATACAAGATTCATCGCTCACATCCTGTCTACTGTGTCAATTGCCAATGCATTTAGTGCGAACTCGATAGCAATTTTGACGAGGCGAGCCAACTCCGTATGGCCGCCCTTGATAATGCTCTCGTGTGCGTAAAAGTTATTGAACTCTTGTGCAAGGTTATAAGTGGCATCAACAATCCCGTTTAAGGTATAATTTTGCATTGCCCCAGTGAACGAGTCCGCAAGACGAAGGATCGCGGTATAAATAGGACGATTCAGGGTCAGTGGAGATTTCTTTATGTCTGCTTTTTCCAATATCGAGTTAATTCGTGCAATGGTGTATAGCAAGTACGGCCCCGTCTTGCCCTCAAACGATGTGAACTTGTCGATGTCAAAGATATAGTCCTTTCGGACAGTGTTTTGCAGGTCTGCAAATTTCAGTGCCGCCAATCCTATTTTTTGTGCGGTTTCGTCATCCGCTGTACGACCAGATTCGGCCAGGCGAGTTTTTGCGGATTCGGTTACCAAATTTATAATATCTTCCAACTTTATAGTTCCGCCTGCACGGGTCTTGAACGGCTTGCCATCTTTCCCGTTTACCGTTCCAAGGGGGACATGTACAAGTTTCACATTGTCGGCAACTAGGCCACCCTTTCTGGCGGCACGGAATGCTTGAACAAAGTGCAGGGACTGGCGTGCATCGACGACATAGACATATTCGCTTGCATTATATTTCGTGTGACGCTTGTGAATTGTGGCCAAATCACCAGTTAGGTATAGCACCGCCCCATTTTCTTTTTGCAACATAACTGGGGGCATAGGATTTTTGAAAGTTGTTTTTCCGTCTTTATCAAGGACAGGGATATGTTCGCCATCTTGACGCACATCCATCAATAAGCATCCATCGTGCATATAGGTCGACCCAGGCTTCAGTGCCGCAATCATTTCGGGGGCGAATTCGCAATTGTCGCCTTCGAAAGTATCGAAGGTACAGCCCAGTGTCTCGTAATTCTTGCGAATTGCAGGAATGGAAACATCCTTAATCTTTTGCCACAGGGAATAAAATGGCTCGACTTTTTGTTGCATTAACAAAACCAAATCACCTGCACGCTTTTTGAATGCTTCATCCGTTTCTTTTCTCTTGCTTGCCCTTGGGTAGATTTCGTTAAGACCTTCTAGGGTGATGTACTTTGCCTCGGCTTTATCCATTAATTCCAGCTCGGCAACCAACAGCCCCATGTGCATGCCAAAATCCCCAAGGTGTGTATCTCCAATGGTTTCGTGGCCGAATGCCATAAACACACGACGAAGTGCCTCGCCTATAATTGGAGGACGCAGATGCCCAATATGCAACTCTTTTGCAACATTCGCCCCGCCATAGTCAAAGAACACCAATCGTTTTGGTGTGGCAGGGAGGGGCAGGTTTCCACTCTTTAAAATCTCTTTACCAACCTTTGACAGGGAATCATCCGTCAAATAAAAGTTCAAGAACCCCGGAGGAGAAACCTCGACATGGGCTACTTTGCTCTTGAATTTCTTTGCCATTTCCTCAGCTAGGGCGAGGGGGGACTTACCTTGTTCTTTTGCCAATGTAAAACACGCGAATTGATAGTCCGCTTTGTCTGAGGGGCTGACGCGGTGGCCTAGGTCAACTTCCAACTGTTCTAATAATGTCATGCACTAATTATATCACCCTTCTATCCACTTTTGCAAATGAGTTACGGTTGGGAATGCACCTGCTCGTTTTTTAACGACTTTGCCATTACTAATGTGAAGCAAGGTTGGGACACTCATAACTTCGTATTCCGATGCCAGTTGGGGCAATTGATCAATATCAATTTTTTCCAGAGAATATTTCTCTGCTAATTCTTTGATGGCTTTTTCAAACACAGGTGCAAACATCTTGCACGGGCCGCACCAGGTCGCACTAAAACATAATATCTTGTCCATATATCCTCCTTTATTTTGGACGCATTGTTGGAAACAATAAAGTTTCTCGTATACTGTGTGTATTTGTCAACAACATAACCAAGCGGTCGACTCCTAATCCCTGCCCACCTGTTGGGGGCATTCCAATTGTTAGGGCAGACAGAAATTCTTCATCCATTAACATTGCTTCATCGTCGCCTTTTTCCCTTTCTGCCATTTGGGCTATGAAACGGGCTCGCTGGTCAATTGGGTCGTTGATCTCGGTATAGGTATTTGCCATTTCCATGCCATTTATAAACAGCTCGGACATATCTGCAAGGCGTGGGTCGTGGCTGCACTTTTTAACAAGGGGAGCCAGTTCGACAGGAAAGTGATAAATGAATGTAGGTTGGATTAGAGTTTTTTCTACCAATTCATCAAAGCATGTGAACAACAGAGTGCCCCATGTGATTGTTCTGGGCAAGGGCAGTTTTAATTTCTTGACCTCAGACAACGCAGATTTTTCATCGAGTTTAGTAAAATCAAGTCCAGTAACTTCCCGAACTGCCTCTATCATGCTCATCCTCTTCCACTTCCCAGAAAAGTCTAAACTAGTACCCTGATATTCCAGGTTTAGTGTCCCCTTGGTTTTCTGAACAACATGTTGGATAAGCTCTCGCAGAACTTCGACCATCTTTGCCCTATCCGCCCAAGTCTGATAATATTCCAACATTGTGAATTCTGGGTTGTGTTTGTGGGAAATACCTTCGTTTCTGAAGCATCTGCCGATTTCATAGATTCGCTCGAATCCGCCGACAAGCAATCTCTTGTGAAACAGTTCGACTGCGATTCTCAAATACATTGGCATGTCCAATGTATTATGGTGGGTCAAGAATGGTTTTGCGGTTGTTCCGCCCGGAATTGTTTGCAGGACAGGGGTTTCAACTTCCAAGTATTCTCGTGCGTCGAAAAATTCACGAATTGCACTTATTGCCCTAATCCGTGTCTTGAAAATCTCGCGTACTTCAGGGTTGGATATCATATCCAAATGACGCTCTCTGTATCGAATTTCAGGGTCCTTTAAGCCATAGTGTTTGTCAGGGATAGGACTTAGACATTTGGAGAGCAGCACAACCTCGGACGCTCGAACACTAACTTCTCCTGTCTTTGTTTTGAAAACGGTTCCTTTAACCCCGATGATATCGCCAAGATCCCAATCGCAAAACGCCTCGTAATTACCGACTGCTTCACCTGCGACATACACCTGAGCCTTTCCAAATTCGTCTAAGATGTGTACAAAGGATGCTTTGCCCATAATGCGTTGTTGTACAATTCGCCCAGCGATAGAAACCTCGCCTGATACTCCATCGATAATTTGTGAGGAGTGATGCGTTTTGTCCCATTTTGTTTGCGAAAATGGGTCATTCCCAGCCGCTTGCATTGACAGAAGTTTATCGTGCCTGATTTGTGATTGTTCGTCCATATTGACATTCTAGCAGAGTTACGATATAATGACAATATGAAAAAGAGAAGTGTCAATCCAAATATTTTTGAAACTGGTGCCATTCTGGCTGGCGTAGGTGTAACTAATATAGGGCTGGGTCTTTATTCAATTGTGCTTGGAGACACATTGGGTACGGTTGCAGGCCTTACCACAGGGGCGGGGAGCCTTGCTGCAGGTGGCTATTTCCTGAAGAAGTCATTTAGCGGTGGGAATATCTGCGAGCCATTTGGAATTTTGGATGACCACGAAATTCGAGGCAAATAATGCCAAACTGTGATATATTGAAATTATGCAACAAATCGAACAGGGTCAATTTGTGACTAGGGTTTATGATAATGAAATAGTGATGGTAGGTAATTTGCGAAAGGCTATGCCTGTCATGGGGATGTTGATATTATTTGCGATTGGAATTATAGCGATGGGCATATGGTTAATACAAGGAACTGCTATGTCATGGACATTTATCGTTTCTGGTGGAATTATCATTATATCCGCTGTAGGAGGAATCAGGGCGTGGATGGTTTTAAATGTAGTTGTGAACAGCGAAGGCCTAAGAGGCAGAACGGTTCGTGGCGAGGTTTCGTTCGGATGGCATGATGTTTCTCGGATAGAGATCAAGACTGACTCTCGCACGGGCGACCGAATTCTTGCAATTTATACGAATCATCCAGACGGCAGGGTAGCCGCGACCTTAGGTGCCCAACCAGAGATTTTGCAAGTTTTGGCAATGTTCCATCCAATAGACGAACGAATCGCGGAAATAATGAAAGAATTGTCAGCTCCGCCACTTCCCGTCGAGCCGGCCCAGTCCCCGCCCCTATTTCAACACTTGCATCGTCAACGACGGCGATCAAGAATATGGCTGTGGGGGGCTATTATATTCTTTGTCCTTGCGGCACTAATGGCAATTGCTCTGGTGGAGCCCAGTGAGGATCGTGTAACTCTGGCGATTTTCGGGGGTTTGTGCTTTGGAGCGGGGTTGATATTACTTAGAATATATAAAAAGCCCCTACAATAGTGGGGCCTTGACAAATACTAGCGGCTTGCATTATAATAGGGCTATGATTATTTTGCGGCAAGTTGATGTAGGTGCCGAACTAGATGTAAGTCAACCAATAGACCGCCAACAAATGTTGTGGCAATTCGAAGTCGAGCGTACCTTCAGCTATCGCCCCGAAGAAGGTGACCATTGGTATTCTGGTGGATTCAGGGGAGAGCCGAAACGGGAAGACTTCGAGGCCGTATGTGAAAAGTGCCCCTCTGTTAAATGCAGAACGGTCAAAGGTGTTCCTTTGGATGAATGTATTCTTTACGAAGAAAGGGAACAATGGCGTGTGCATCACCAAGAAAATTTAAAGAGGAGAGTTTTGCGGGCAAACCTTGAAAAACAGACTTCGTCATTCGAGCGTTCATATGAAACTGGACTTGATATTGTCTAGGCATAAAATGCGGCGGATTCTCAAATACTAGGGCGTGAAGATTGCGGACATACAAAAAAAAATTACCGAGGAATTCGGCGGGGCATTTGATGTAAAGTCCCGTGAATTTAAAATCGCGGGCAAGCAAAACGCCGTCCTATTTTTTATTGATACAATAGCAGGCGGTCAGAGAGTCAGTTTGGAGATCCTGTTGCCCATGACGCGTGTCCAGGGAACTGTTAAAGATGCTTTGAAGGAGTTGCTGGCTATTTGTGAATACGAGATAGTGGGAACATACGAGGATGCGGTTAAACAGTTAATGAATGGCAAAACCCTGCTGATTATCGAAGGTAAAAAAGATTTTATTATTTTAGATACCACCGTTATGCCAGGGCGAGGTGTTGCCGAACCACCGACAAATGGTGTGGTGATGGGCCCGCGGGAAGGTTTTACCGAGGTAATGGTTACAAATATAGGTTTGGTACGAAAACGGATAAAAAATTCGGATCTGACATTGGTCAACAATCCCGTGGGTAAGTACAGTCAAACAAATGTTGCGATGATGTACATTAAATCCATAGCGTGCGAGAAAATTGTTGCAGATATCCAAGAGAGAATCAAATCAATCGAAATCGACGGCGTATTGGACAGTTTCTATATAATGCAGTACTTGCAGGATGAGCCTCTTAATATATTCAGGCAAGTAGGGAACAGTGAAAAGCCCGATGTGGTGGCCAGTAAATTATTGGAGGGGCGAATTGCGATATTTGTGGATGGATCGCCAATTGTTTTGACTGTTCCATATATGCTTTTAGAGGACTTGCACGCGGCAGACGATTACTACACAAATAATACTATTGTAACACTGCGTAGATTTATCCGTTTGTTTGGGGCTGCCTTGGCTATTGTACTGCCAGGCTTATATATTGCTATGCAATTGTATCATTACAATATCGTACCATTGAATACATTATTTTTTGTGACGAACAGTGTCGAGAACACACCGTTTAGCCCCATGATGGAGGTCTTAGTTGTTTTGATACTGTTCGAGATAATGTACGAGGCTTCGTTGCGTATGCCACAAAATCTAGGTGCCGCGGTGGGCCTTGTAGGTGCGGTTGTTCTTGGTGGGGCAGGGGTGCAGGCGGGATTGATGTCCGCCCCCGCGGTCCTTGTCGCCGCAATGTCATTGATGACAATGTACATACTGCCGAACTTGGCTCCGCAGTTATCTCTATTAAGATTTGTGTTTGTTATATTAGGAGGCATGTTAGGCTTATATGGCATTGTAATTGGTGGAATAATACTGGTTATTTATCTTGCCAGTCTTGATAATTTCGGAACACCTTTACTTGCCCCGTTTGCCCCGCATGTTCGGGGGGATGACAAGGACTCTATTATCTTGGCGAATATTAAAGACCGGAAGACTCGTCCTCGAAGTTTTCCTCGGAAGAATCCAACTCGGGCGAAATAGCAGGTGCAGGCCTTATTTGCCACCCATTCTTTCGCCACCTGTAAATCGTGTATGATACAATGACGATAGTCGTCCCCAGTAAATGGACCAGCATATCCACCATAGTGTCAATCAATCCACTGCCCATAAAATACTCGGTCGAAGGTCGGTCTTGCCAACGCATCATATTTGAACCGGTAAAGTAGTCCGCGATGAATTCAACAATCTCCCACATCGCGGCAATCATCATGGAGGCGGAAAACGCAAACAAAATAATTATCCAGAATTTTAATTTCTGTTTAACGGCAACATGAATTGCCACACAGGTAAGGATGGCCCCACTGAGGGTGTGCAGGAACTTATCATATCCATAAGGTTGTAGCAGATTGAACAATCCTAAACTGTTCCCCAGTACCCAATGGGCGGAAACGATAAACATGTAATAAATGTGCAGGTAGGCAGGCAGGCGCAACTTAAACACCAATCGTAATATTGTAGGGAGCTGTATCAATGCAATAACAAGCCAGCAGTATAACATATGTAGGACTCGTCCGTCGGATATTATGAGGTGAAGGAAAACTCCCAGTGCCAATCCTACAAGAACTATATAGGCAATCATGACCCAGATGCTGCCCCAAATTTTTTTAACAAAATCCATACAGGCAATATATACCAAGTGCAAACTCTTTGTCAAACAGTGTCGAAGATTAAAATCTCACCATTTTGCATGTCGGGAAAGTGTGAATGGTCGCCATTAAAGTCTTTCTTAAAATATCCACGGCTTATAAATGCAACTCCTCCATGTGCAACCACAAGGACAGTCCTATCGGCGTGTTTTTTCTTTATTTCTTCATAGAAGGAATAAATACGGGCTTGAAATTCCTCGACACTTTCCGAGTTATAGGTTTTTCGATCATTCGGCGGGGTGTAAAAATCCATATATTGTGCCCAAGTTCCCGTCGCTCCCTCGGCATCTCCAAAATCTCTCTCCAGTAATCTATTATCCAAGAAAACTTCGCCATCATAAACACCTTTTGCGGTTTGAACGGCTCGCACTAGAGGGCTGGAAAAGCATAAATCAAACTTTACACCCAGCTTTTCCAGGCTTTCCCGTGTATTTGTTACCTGTTTGATCCCTGTTTCATTCAGGGGATTGTTAGTCCTACCCTGCAGGCGACCTGCCTTGTTCCAGTCCGTTTGCCCATGTCGGATGAAATAAATCATACTATCAGATTAAAATCTTTTCAAGATACTGTCAAGAGTAACATCTCCAATTTCTTCCAAGTCATAACCGATATTTACATACGGCTTGTTGATTTTAATAATTCGTCCCAGGTCGATTGGTGTCCCAATGATAACCAAGTCACATTCGGCGGCATTGATTGTTGCCTCTAAGTCTTTTATTTGTTGCTCGCCATATCCCATTGCTGGCAGAATATTTCCAATATCAGGGTATTGTTCAAAAGTTTCCGCCAGTTTTCCGACAAGGAACGGACGAGGATCGATAATCTCTTTCGCACCGAATCTTTTTGCGGCAACGGTTCCCGCACCGATTTTCATCCCACCGTGGGTCATTGTTGGACCATCCTCGACGATAAGGACTTTTTTGCCCTTTATCATCTCTGGTTTGTCAACGGTCAGAGTACTATTTGCCTCAATCACCTTTGCGGTTGGATTTACTTTTTTGATATTTGCTTTTACCTCTGCGATACCCTCTGGTGTTGCACTGTCAATTTTATTTATTACAACGACATCGGCCTTACGCAAAGTTACCTCTCCAGGATAGTAGTTTAATTCGTGCCCTGGTCTGTGGGGATCGACAATGGTAATCATCAAGTCGGTTTGATAGAACGAGAAGTCATTATTTCCTCCATCCCACAAAATAATATCGCATCCAGTTGGGTCGTTTTCCGCGGCACGCAGAATTGCTTCATAGTCCACGCCAGCGTAAATAACATTGCCACGAATAACATGTGGCTCGTATTCCTCCATTTCCTCGATTGTGCATTTGTGTTTCTTCAAGTCTTCGACGGTTGCAAATCTTTGTACCGCCTGTTCTTCCAGGTCTCCATAGGGCATAGGGTGACGAATTGCGACAACCTTTTTGCCTTTTGCAATTAGGTTCTCAATTACTGCACGACTGGTTTGGCTTTTGCCGCATCCCGTTCTGACCGCACCAACGGAGATGACGGGTTTAGTGCTTTTGATTTGTGTGTTTTTAGAGCCCATAAGCATAAAATCCGCCCCTGCGGCATTTACAATTGCCCCAATACCCATAACATATTGGTACGACACATCACTATAGCTAAATACGCACATTTCAACACCGTGTTGCTTAATCAATGACTCTAGCTCCTCTTGAGGAAAGATTGGAATTCCTGCGGGATACAACTTGCCAGCAAGGCTTGCTGGATACTTTCTGCCTGCTATGTCTGGGATTTGATAAGCAGTAAATGCAATGACTTCGTATTTTTTGTTATCTCTGAAGTATGTGTTAAAGTTATGAAAATCTCTTCCTGCTGCACCGATAATAATTACTTTTTTCGCCATATTAACGCCCTCCTATTTCAAGCTCGCCGTAGCCGTGCATCATTAGTGTCTTTTTTTTGAAGTTATTGCCACCTTTTTCCTCGCCTGTAATAGACGATTGGGGAAGGGTATAGTTTTGCTCTGCGAAAAGAGCGACCTCTTGTTCCTCCGTCAAGTCTGCGTTGAACAATTCTAAGTGTTTCATTATTTTACTCCTTAAGTTGTTTTTTTGATTTGAGATGAATTTCGTGGCTTACAAAGAAAAAAGTCTGCACAGTATGCAGACTTTTTGTTTTAAAAACATAAGAAATCCTACATACAGTTATTTACCGCATGTATCCCCGCCGAACAATTCCAACCACCACAAGATTCATCTTCATGCATATATTATACGCGTGAATCCAAAGCTTGTCAACAAAAATTTTTTGCAGCAACAACTTGTTGCTTGCTTTAAATTTGCCAACAAGATAAGATCTAGTTATGAACTTACAAAAAGCAATCCTGGAAATTAGGACTAAGCGAGGTATGACTCAAGATGAATTCGCCCAGGAGCTGCATGTTACAAGGCAAGCAGTCCCAAGGTGGGAGAACGGTGAGACTGCCCCGACGATTGATACATTAAAATCAATCTCGGAATTGTTTAAAGTAGATGTTTGTACAATAATTGGAATTGGTGCGACTTGCCAAAGTTGTTCGTGGCCTTTGAACGAAGCCGATTTTTTGGGAACCAATGTAGACAAGGGAGTAAACATCAATTACTGTGGACATTGTCATGCTGAGGGTAAATTCTCACAAGAGAGCAGTATCGCAGAAATGGTGAATTCACTTATAGCGGGATTGGAATATTTTAACGAGGCCAAGGGAACAAAATATACCGAAGAAGAGGCACGGAAATTTTTCACCAAGCATCTTGCGACCTTACCACGATGGAAAAAATGAGGAACTTATCTAAGTTCTTAACATTTCATTTAATTCGTGTTGCTTCTGGGTATAGTACGCGGTCAGGTCTTCGCCTCGGTTGCTGTGATAGATTCCCGCCGCCAAAACTTCTGCTCCACTGATTCCGTTGAACCATGACATATGGTCAAGTTCTTCTGGCAGGTACGCAAGGTCTGTGGCGTAAACGCTGTCGATCAAACCGCTCTTGTGAGCTTTTGCAAAGTTCCAAACACCGCCATTGTTAAAGATTCCAAATGTGGCCATACAGATAACTCTTTCCGCCCCCAGGTTTCGTAGCTTTTCAGCAGTTAAAACATTTGTCTTGCCCGTTGCAATCATATCATCAATAACTAGGGCCGTTTTGCCTGCCAGTGCGTCGTGGAGTGGTCTGTTGTCTTTTATGTCGTAGGCCTCCTCAATAATTGGATTCGACCCATCCGCGTTCAGCACATTTGTATCGCGCTGTTTGGGCAGGACAACATATTCTAATCCCAGTGCTTTGGCATACATTCGTGCTCTCTCAGTCGCCCCATTGTCTGGGGCGACGACAACATACTTGTCGGGGGTTATGTTTTCTGCGTCCTCTTTTTTAACTAGTTCCGTCAGAATGCTGTATGTCGGCATAATATTTTCTAATCCAATGTTGCCAATTTCGCCTTTTGCTTGTGCCTTTAACATATCGCCGTAGGCATGGTGGTCGGTGAACATTGCCCTGTTTGCTCCCATTGCATTCCAAAGCATAACGGAGTCAACAGCAAGTTTACTCTCGGCTATATTCATATCTGGGTTATCCCTATGTTGCCGTGAATATGGGCCAAGCGGACTGAGCATATTAACTCGATCCATATTCTCTCCACGCCGCAAAGCACTCAATATATTTATAGTTTCCATAAAATGCTCGTGAGGTCGTGTCCTATCTAAATCTTTGTCGCGTTTAAAATTTCCGACATCCTTTAATGTATAAAAGTCACTGCCGTGGATGTTTTTGTAATCGAAGATTTGGATTTTGCTCTCCCTATTGCCAAATATTGTAAGTTTCAATTCCTTGAGGTATTCCTTGTTTTCCCCAGTCAGCTCACGCAATTTCGAGGCAACCGCAAGAGCCCTCTCGTCCATATATCCACCTGCTACTCCGACAACAATTTCTGAAAGCTTCTTCATGTTCCAGTGTACATCATCCGCCAAAATATGTCAAGATTGACAAAATTCTCAATTTATGGCATAATAATTACCAAATGATTATCGCAAAAAAGAGGATTTGTCTTGTAGCATCAGATCTGGATGGAACCCTAGTAGACTCGGTAAGTATTTATGGGAAGACGCACAATATGCTGCTGGGAAAATATGGAAAAGAGTTGCCATGCTCGACTAGTGAATTTTGGACGCGATATTTTTATGCGAACCCAGAGGCAAGTTTTGACGACTATATTCAATATATTATCGACACACTCGAAATCCCATTGTCGGCAGATGAATATGCGGCTGAGGTAGGCAAGGCAAAGGCAGAAATGTTGGGGCAGGTAAAATACAAGTCCGACGCTGACAGGCTGGCACGGTATTTCAAGGATAGCGGTATTCCAGTTGGAATAGTAACAAGTTCCCCCTATGAAGATGTCAAAAGAATGGCCAATAGTCCGTATGTGAAGAACTCTGAAATGCCGTTCTCCGAATACGACTTTATTGTTGCAAGTGGCAATGCTCCAAGAAAGAAGCCCGAGTCTGATCCATACAGAATGGCTTGTTTAAGTCAAGGTGTTCATCCGAGCCAAACTTTTGTTATGGAGGACTTGTTGGATGGTGTAAAATCTGCACGCGGGGCAGGCATTCCAAAAGAAAACATCGTGGGAATCTATGATGAGAATGCGGAATATGAAATGCGGGAAATCAAAGACGCGGTAGGCATGTGGTTTAACAATCATGCGGAATTATTGGAGGTGTTAAGATGAGCGAAACTCTTATCAATTCCCAGGGGCAAGCGAATCAAGTGGTTAAAGGTGTTAGGGTGGCTTTGATTGACGACATGGCTCGTGAATTAGCCAGCGGGATACGCGACAGCATACATTGCCATGTTCGTGCATTATCACTGGACGAGTTCGTATATTCTCTTTCTAGAAATGAATATGCAAGGGTGCCAAGGGAATTTGATCTGGTGTTCTTTGATGCAACATATATGACCAAGAAAGATGGACTTGCAACCGAGCAGTGGAAAGGAGTTGTCGAGGTACATCCTGAATTCACAGATAATGCAAAAGTAATTGTCAGCAAAGACATGGAGTATAGGGCGGGAGACATTCTGGATCAATCAAAAGTTGTGTACATAAACAAAATCGATGCAATGGTCGAAGTAATCGCCGGAAAGGCGGAAGAATTGGGTTTCCCCGTTATTCGCAATTTCACAAACGAGAAGGGAGGGGGTCACAATAGTTATGAGGTCAGAAAATTAATTAAAATGGCACAAGAGAAAACCTCGGGAATCCACGGCTTGCTGCAAGAGCTGGGTGACATTTACGCAGAAATTGCACAGCATAGCCCTAGAAACATGACCGAATCTAAAACGCAAAAGTATATGGCAGAACACGCAGATGTTGCAGGCACAATACAACATCTTCTTGGCCAGCATAGCGACTTTTACAGCAGTATTTTGGGCAGGGATGAACGCAGGGAAAGCGAGCATAATCAAAAGCTAGCAAAAATTAATGAATCTCTCAGGCTACTACAAAATCCGAACAGCAAGACAGCAATCCGCCTAGGAATAAAGCATATAGAGCGATAAATCCCATGTAACTTGCACAAGTTAATTCGTGGAAAATCCAAAAAAGATTTCGGTTAGGCAATTGATAATTTTCTATTGTCTGTATTCGTTCTCGATTAAGTTTTTGGCATTACCCAGCCTGCTTTCCCAATTCGGCGGGCGAGATGCATGGATGATTGCCTTGATAGGGACGGCTCTAGAGCTGGCTGTGATTTTCCTTGTCTTGAATGTAATGGTCAAGGGGCAGGGTAGTGACATTTATTCCGACATGCGGGCAAAGGTCACGGGGGTTGGGGCAAAGATTTTTGTGCTGCTGATGTTATGCATCTTTATAGTCCAAATATTTATCTTGGCCGGACAGACGCATACGCTATTAAACCAACATTTATTTGATGACCTGAATATTCATAAGTTCTTAATCCCCTTATGCTTGATGGCAGTATTGTTTTGCTTTATGCCTGCACGGGCGATATTCCGCAGCGGAGAGATCTGGTGGATGTTTATTCTGGTAGCTATTGTCCTTGCGGTCGCACCCGCCTTACGATCAATTCGTATCTCGGAATTGACTCCCGTCCTAGAAGGAGGATTTAGGCCTGTTTTAAACGGGGTATTTCGAAATTTAATATTCTTTGAAAGTGCGGCATTTCTACTGGTCTTTAGTGGCGATATCAAGATAGAAAAAGATTTTAAAAAGAAGTTTATGCTGACGGCAGGCGGAGTAGGGGCGTTCTTTGTTTTCTTTGTGTTGCTTTGTACGATGCTGTTTGGGCCTCTTGCTCCTGTGAAATCGACCGCGATTGCAGGATTAACCACTTATTCGGCATTCCTGACCCAGGGTGGACGGTTAGATTGGATTCTGGTTTGTATATGGCTGTTGCTCTTGTTATTGCGATTTGGCGTGACATTTTATGTGGCATTCGCGTCAATCAGGTATTTGTTCAACATCAAGCATAGGGCAGGATATATAGGGTTTGGGTTGGTCGCCCTGATATATCCGTTATTCGTTTGGATTTTTGGAGGGGCGGAAGGTGTCAACGATTTTGTCGGTCACCTGGCTGTGGGTATAATTTTAGCATGTTTATTCTTTGCTGTACCCGTGGTTGCGTTTTTTAATTCATTACTTTATAATAGAAAGAATGAAAAGCCTAAGGTTCATTGATTTTTGTGCTGGTATCGGGTCAGGCAGGCTTGGGCTTGAACAGGCGGGTATGAAGTGCGTTGGGTACTCCGAAATAGATCAACGAGCAATCAAAACATATAACTTGTTGCATGATGTAGGCCTGGAAGAGAACTTTGGTGACCTAACAAAAATTGACATCAAAAAGTTGCCAGACTTTGATGTGATGATAGCTGGATTTCCATGTCAGACTTTTTCAATAGTCGGCAGGCGTAAAGGTTTCGAGGACGAGAGAGGGCAAATAATATATCACCTAATTAAGATTCTTAAAGGTAAGAATGTCCCATACTTTATCTTGGAAAATGTAAAAGGTCTTGCCAGTCACGATAAAGGCAGCACAATTGGCATTATCAAGTCTTCCTTAGAGGAGGCTGGTTATTCCGTAGATTACAGGATTTTAACAAGTACAGATTTTGGTGTTCCTCAAATCAGAGAGAGGGTTTATTTCGTCGGGGCCAGGAAAGACTTGGTCAAGAAACCTTTTACTTGGCCGACGCCGATTTATACAAAAATGAATTTGCGGGACTATTTAGTAGAAGGGCGGGAGCTTTCCGAGAACCCAAAAAAGACCCTGATAAGATATATGGAGAACAAGTATAATGCAGGCCGGTTTAAATTAGAGGAATTACTGAGGATAGATTATTTAGTAGTCGATACTAGGCAATCAGACATGCGACTGTTCGAAGGCAGAGTTCCGACCTTGCGGACAGGCCGGCAGGGAATTTTGTATGTGAGGGGCGGAAAGCTTTGGTCTCTGACTGGATACGAAGGATTATTGTTGCAGGGTTTTCCAAAAGAATATGCTGGTAAAGTTAGAGGAAATGTTGCTAATAGTATTTTGCTGGCACAGGCAGGGAATGCAATGACTGTGTCAGTAGTGGCTGGTCTGGCAAAGGAGGTGGCAGATTGGGCTCGATGACAGCTAAAAATGGTTTCAAGAACGAGTTAGATATAGCCGATAGATTTAACAATTGGAAAACAGACAGAGAGGCGAAGATATGGCTGGAACTAATGCAATATAATCTGGAGGATATAGAATTTGTTCGTGCCGAGGTAATCAGAGGGCATAAGGCTGACATAAATGTCCAAATAACAATTAAACTAACAAAGTTAATAGATATTGAAAATCTTCAAGTAAAGTTAGTCAGTAATAAAAAAGGTTTCAATCAAATTGACAAGAGATGGTTAAAATCCTACACAGAAATGTGGAGTATTGATGAAAAAGTTTTAGCCCTATTAAGGCATTATACGGGTGAGCTGCCCCCATACAAACCTTCAAGAGACAGCAGGAGAATGTTTTTAGATGAATTCTCGGAAGAAGAAAGGCAAAGTATTATAAGTTTCTTCGAGAAAAACAGGATGTTGATTGTGCAGGATATTTTGCGAGGGAGAGGTCGATTCTCGGCGGACTGGGTTTTGGTCGCTCAAAGATTACCTTCAAATGCTAGGTGGGTATTGAGGCCTATATCTGAAGTCATCAGTCACTATTTTGCGGACGGCTCTGTCATTGTTACTAGGGATGGGAATTTGAGGATAGGGCGAATAGGTATCCAAAGAAAAGGCGGTGATGGAGGTAAGCCGACCGCAAATATGCTACAATTTAAAATTGACCCAGTGGAGTTATTTGATGTTTAAACCAAGAATAGTAGTCATAGTCGGCCTGACAGCCAGCGGCAAGTCCGCAGTCGGCATAGAACTCGCCAAGCAATTTAATGGCGAGGTTGTCAGTTGTGACAGTCGCCAAGTTTACAAGGGCTTGGATATCGGGACAGGTAAGGTTATGATGGAAGAAATGGATGGGGTGCCGCATCATCTTCTTGATATCGTTGACCCAGGTGAGAACTTTTCCGTTTTCCAGTTCCAGCAATTAGCGTTCCAAACAATCGACGAAATCTTGTCACGAGGGAAGCTACCCATCCTTGTCGGTGGAACAGGGCTCTACAGCAGGTCGGTGGTAGAAAACTATGACTTTGATAAAAAGCAAATGGGGGAGAGGAAGTACAATGTTCTGCAAATTGCTCTGATGCCGCCAAAGGAATGGATACTGCCAAAAATTCATAAGCGCCTTCTGGACAGAGTTGAAGAGGGGATGATAGACGAAACGAAGAAATTGCTAGAGAAGGGGGTATCCTCTGAGTGGCTACGAAATCTTGGGTTGGAATACTTTTGGAATATAGAATATATCGACGGAAAAATTACTCTGGACGAGTACAAGAGAGCACTCTTTATAAAAATCGGGCAATACGCAAAACGGCAGAGGACTTGGTTTAAAAAGGAGCGTGATACTATTTTTCTGACGGACGACCCTCAGACTTTTCTTTTGACTTGCCAACAATTGGTGGCAGAGGCCATACAAGGAAGTTGATTAGTTTCCCTGCGATATAAATCACCTTTTGGGCACCCGTGACGCCAGCTAGTTTTTCGACCTGTTCTTGCGTTGCATTGGTTGGGATTGTTATACGGTCTGTGATTTTGCTGTTTACCTGTACCACGATTTCAGCCTCGGCTTTTGTCAGGAACTTTTCGTTCGCAACGGGAAAAGGCATGTCATGAACCCCAGGAAGCAGCTTTTCGGCGGTAACGGGAATCATAGGGGCCAGCAACTTTATCAAATCTATAACCGCTTCGGCTGGAACCTGTTTTTCCGCCATCAAGGCATTAACGAACTCCATACATCTGGCGACTGCGGTGTTGAAGCTGAAACTATCCAAATCCTCGCGAACGGCTTTGATTGTGGTTGCCCTGATGTGTTCAATCTCTGGGGACGGTTTGGTGTCCGATTTATTGTCAAAGACGCGTTTAACCCTGTCGATGAACTTGGCGGTTGAACGCAACGCTCCGTCACTCCATGGGCCTCCGTCAACATAGTTAAACCCAAATAACATATACAGCCGAACAACATCACTGCCAAACTCTTTGATATAGCCGTCGGGAGAAACGGTGTTGCCCTTTGACTTGGCCATTTTTTGGCCGTCGGGTGCCAAAATCATCCCCTGGTGAATCATTCGTTTGAACGGCTCGTCGAATCCTATGTGCCCCATTTTGTACAGGGCCTTGACCACGAACCGAGCATACAGCAGGTGCATAACACTGTGTTCCGCACCGCCAACATACACATCCACAGGTTGAACGGATTTCTCGAATGGCACATCGTCGCGATTAGCGTAAGGGTATCGCAGGAAATACCATGACGAACAAACAAATGTATCCAAGGTCTCGACATCTCTGTGGGCGTCACCCTTGCACTTTGGGCAAGTGGCGTTCAGGAATTCTTTGTCATTAGCAAGCGGCGGGGCCCCCTTGGGCTTGAAATCCTTTAGGTATGGCAGGATGACTGGAATCTCCGCAGGAATCGCTCCGCACTTGTCACAATGAATTATTGGAATCGGAGCACCCCAATATCTTTGACGGGAGACACTCCAGTCCCGCAGTCTATAGGTTATTCTGCTCTTGCCCAGGTCGCTTGTCATTTTCTCTCGGGCTTGGGCGGATGCTAGCCCGTCGTACTTGCCACTATTTATCAGAATGCCATCTTCCGTTATACAATCCTTATCCTCGTCTGTTTTAATAACCTTTCTAATTTCAAGATTATACTTCTTTGCAAATTCGAAGTCGCACTCATCATGGGCTGGGACACCCATTACCGCACCCGTGCCATATCCCATAAGAACATAATCTGCAACGAAAATAGGAATCTGTTCCCCTGTCATTGGATTTTGGACGACCAGCCAGTCGGTTTTAACCCCTGTTTTCTCTTTATTTTCCTGACGTTCCAGTTCTGTTTTTTCCAAAGACTTGGCAATATATTTCCTTACAGATGGGCTAGGATCATCTTTGATAAGAGGATGTTCGGGTGCAAGTGCTATGAATGTTGCACCACCAAGGGTATCTATGCGTGTGGTAAAGACAGTAATATCTGGTCCCTCCATCCCTGTAAAGGTTACCTCCGCTCCCTCGGATTTGCCTATCCAGTTCCGCTGTGCGGATTTGGTGCGTTCGGGCCAATCAATGCGGTCAAGGCCTTCCAATAACTCTTCTGCGAACTCGGTAATTTTGAAGAACCATTGCTTCATTGGTTTTTTTATAATTGAGGTTGAACATCGCTCGCATTCGCCGCTAACGACCTGTTCGTTTGCTATAACAGTGGCACAAGAATTACACCAATTAACTTGGGATTCCTTTTGATAGGCAAGCCCAGCGTTAAACAGTTCAAGAAACAACCACTGAGTCCACTTGTAATATTCGGGAAAGCAACTGGTCAAGGTATAATCCCAATCATACATTCCGCCTAGTTCGTCCAGCTGAGCACGGAATTTTTCCATGTTGACAAGGGTATTGTCATGCGGATGGGTATCGGTTTTCAGGGCATGGTTTTCGGCGGGCAGGCCGAACGCGTCAAATCCCATTGGATGGAAGACATCATATCCACACATTTTCTTGAATCGTGCGTGTGTATCCGCAGGGGCAAAGTTGAAAAAGTGACCCATGTGCAGGGCGGACCCAGATGGGTAGGGGAACATTTCCAAAGCATAATACCTTTTAGATTTTTTGTGTTGCATTTTCCAATTATAGGTGCTAAAATGAAATTTGTAAAGGAGGACGAGTTGAAATCTATCGAGATTCAAGCAAAGTCAGTAGAAATGGCACTGGAGGAAGGACTAGAGAAGCTGGGCGTACAGATGGGAGATGTTGATATAGAGATTCTGTCTCAAGGTGGAATGTTCAAAAAAGCCAAAGTGAAGTTAACGCTTAAGGATGGTGTCAAGGCCAAAAAGGAAGAACCAAAGCCCGAGCCAAAGCAAGAGTCCGTTAAACAAGAATCAGCCAGGGAAGAAAAGCCAAACCCCGAACAGGTTAAAAAAGAAAAGCCAAACCCCGAGGCAAAACCAAAGCCAGCACCAAGACCTGTGACCCCAAAAGTTCCAGGCGAAGGCAGTGTCAAGCTGGATATCTGTGAAAAGTTCGTGAAGGGGTTATTATCAGCCCTAGGGAGTGAGGCAATAACAAGCGTAGAGAGTACGGACCAAGACCACACAATACACATCAACGGCGGTGATGTTGGTCGCCTAATTGGCAAGGGTGGCGAGGCGATGTATGCTTTGCAAACGCTTGTTACATCTATTGCTATTTCAAACCAAAACGGTGATACCAGAAGAGTGTTCGTCGACATTGAGGGATACAAGGAAAAGAGGGCGGAGACCTTGAAGGGGCTTGCACTTAAAAAAGCCGAGTATGTCAAGAAGTCAGGCAGGTTCGTAAAGCTTGAGCCTATGACGCCAAGGGAGCGGGCAATCGTCCACACTGCTCTGCAAGATATAGAAGGTGTCAGAAGCTACAGTACAGGACAAGGTAACAGCCGTTGCGTTGTTATCGCCCCACCAAGAAACGAGGAGGAGTCACAATAATGAAAACAGCAATCGTTTGCACAATAGCAGAGCACAGAGATATTAATCTGTTGGAAGAGATGGCAAAGGCAGGTATGAAGTATGTCAGGCTTAATTGCAGCCACGGTGGAATGGACGATCCATTCAAGTTCGAGATTATTGAAAAAGTTAAACAACTAAGAGAGAAAGGTTACGATTTAACCTTGCTTCTTGACACCAAAGGCCCAGATATTCGAATCGGGCGGTTTGATAACTTTGATGGTAAAAACAATATTAATGGTTTTGCGATTTTAAAAGAAGGTCAAGAGTTTATATTGACCACGGACGAGTGTCTAGGAAATACCGAGAAAGTATTCGTCCAGTTGCCACAGTTGCCCAAGAAGGTTAAGCCTGGGCAGATTGTATTGCTTAGTGATGGTATGATCAAATTAGAGGTTGTAAAAGTCAAGGGCAGCGATGTCCATTGCAAGGTTATTCTTGGGGGTAAACTGATGGATAGAAAAACCCTATTCGCCCCAGGATGTGACCTTGGGTTACCGTTTATGGCCGATTACGACAAGAATGACCTCATAGTGGGCAAGAAGGCAGGTATGGATGTAGTTGCTGCGTCGTTTGTTAACAGCGAGGCTGACCTAATCGAAATGCAAACCTTCATGAAGGAAAATGATTGTGTTATGCCAATTATATCCAAGATTGAATCCAGCGGCGGTATCGCAGATATAGACAAGATTATCGCACTTGGCGATGGAATCATGGTTGCCAGGGGGGACCTGGGTGTTGAATACCCAGTAGAACAAATCCCAGCACTTCAAGAAATGATTGTTAAAAAATGTAACGCGGCAGATAAATTTGTAATCGTCGCAACCGAAATGATGGAGAGCATGCGCGAGAACCCTCGCCCAACGCGTGCCGAGGTCACCGATGCATGGAACGCGGTTCGCCAAGGTGCCAATGCAATCATGACCAGTGCCGAGACAGCAACGGGCAAATTCCCACTGGAAACTGTGCAATTCATGGCTCGCATAGCAAAAGAAGTGGGATCCAAATGATCGAAGAAATAAGTCAGATTTCAAAGCATATAGAAGCCGAGCACGGAGAGTTTTCTCCACCTAAATTCTATGAAAATACTGTCACTTGGCCAATGTGCGACAGGAATGGCATCTATTTCTCGAAAGGCAGTGACAGTACCGGAAAATTACAAGAGTATTGCCACGAGGTATGGCATTGGATTCACAAAGATTATGAACATTCCAATAGTATGACTTACCCAATCGACGCACGAGGGAGATATAAATTTGGTATTAATCCAGATTGGGATTACATGGAGGGCAGAGCTACTGCGAAATCGAGAAAACTAATGGAGAAATTTGGCCTGCCGAACAACATTACTGAAGAATATACCAAGGCGGAAGAATATTATAATAGTAAACTATGAACATCAACCGCAAGTTGATACATATTGGATTGGGCTTGTACTATAATTAAGTCATGGATAACATGAAAATTGGTGCGTTTATTGCGGAACGCAGGAAAGCAAAAAATCTAACCCAACAGGACTTGGCGGACAAATTGGCCGTTACCGTTCAAGCGGTTTCAAAGTGGGAATGCGGTAAATGTATGCCCGATGTTTCAATTATGCAGCCACTCTGCGGGATTTTGGATATCTCTATTAACGAGTTGTTGGGTGGTGAACTGATTCCGCAGGGTGAACTGATTCCGCAGGCCGAAAAGCAAATAATGAACTTGTTACATGAACGCCAAGCCATAGTAAAAAGAACACTAATAGGAGTTTTGTTGCTGATAGGTATCTGCCTGGCTTTCAATGCGATATTCATCACTGCGATACATTTATTAATGCCTGCTGGTACTGCGTCTTGGAGGATAATCGTATTGACCATAACAGTGGCACTTTCTGCGACTGCGTGGGTGGAGTTAGCAGTGCTAGTGGAGCGAAAGATGTTAAGTAAATTGAAAAAAGACAAAGAGTAAGACGACACAATGTCGTCTTTTTTCATATATAACTCCATACCACAAATTAAGGAGGAGTAATGATAGTAAATGATTTTGGCCCTCGTCCGTTCACAACGAACATAGACCAGGCGACGCTTGCCAACGATAATTATCGCACGACGATTTGGACGGGCCCGAACCTGCAGGTTACGGTTATGTCAATCCCTGTCGGTGACGATATAGGACTGGAGGTTCACCCTGACAACGACCAATTTATACGATTAGAGCAGGGCAGTGGCATCGTCCAAATGGGCAACAGTAAGGACAACTTGTACTATCAACAGCAGGTTTTTGAGAACTGGGCGGTCTTCGTTCCCGCTGGCACATGGCACAATATTACAAACACGGGAAATACACCGATAAAACTCTACACAGTTTACGCCCCACCACATCATCCGTGGAATACAGTTCACGAAACCAAGGCCGTTGCCGAACGCGAAGGTGACTAAGTATACAAATCGAATTCAATAATTTGACAGTTTCTAATATCCGCCTTTGTTTCTAGTCGAGCTTTGTTAAAGCTCTCGAAATCAATTTGGTCGTTCTTTTGTGCGTACATAATTGTCAGGATTATCCCCCTATGCGTCACGATTGCGACATTATCAACCCTATCCCGACGCAGATCCGAAAGGAAGTTTTTTATCCGTTCAAAGGCCTCATTGAACGATTCAAGCATAATTTCGGGATTACGCTCGAACTCCTCGGGCGAGATTTTCTCAAGCCCCGAAAACTCCCTCAGTCGCTGGTCGAATATAACTGGCACACAGATAGTTTCGTTGATAATTTCGGTGGTTTGCTTTGCCCGCATAACATCAGACGAATAAATATGGGTTATACCCAGCTGTGCAACTTTGGGAGCTACTGTCTTCGTTTGGGCGATACCCTTTTCATTTAGGGGTACCGCCCCTTTTTGCCCGCCGTCCGTTTCACCATGCCTAATTAGATAAACCATTCTTGTGCTCCTCTATAGTAGGTGATCGCAGCTAGCTCTGTTGCTTGTTGATACTTGCCTAATAACTCGTTATTGCCGAAGGGCCTTGCCTCGCGAATAAGTTGAATTGCCTTCTCCAGATTATGGAACTCGAGGGTCATCCCGTCCTCGATCTCGTCCGCCTCAAGCTTGGGTTCACCTAACTCACCGACAACCTTGGCAACAAAGTAGTAATTAATTCGTATGCGGCCTTGTTCGTTACGCTGCTCGATAATCAGACCCAACTCGGCCAGTATCTTGATCTCCGCTCCGACTTCTTCACGGCATTCTCGGCGTAGGGCGGATTCTAGACTGTCCCCCTCATCTATCGTTCCACCAGGCAAGGCATACCAGCCGCAGTTTTTGTTATTAACAAGTGCCACTTCGCCCTTGTCATTAAACAGCACCGCTCGAACAGATCGACGCAAATCAAACATCTCGCACTTTACAAGCGGATCAACACAAACCTCAGAAATTAGTTTCATATGTTAATCCTATATCAGGCCGAAAAATTTGTCTATCTCTTCAAAGCCTTTTGGGCCAAGAATCCAAAGACTCTTTAATTTTTCTTTATTAAAGTCTACTAGGTCTCCGCAAGTTAAAACTCCCTCTTGGGCAAAAATCTTTATTGTGCGTTCGGAAAACACAATCAAGTTCAAATTCCACTGTAGCATATCTTTTATAGGATTATATTTTATCCTAAGCGACCAGAATATTATTTTATTTGGACGAGAAGAATCTGACTCAGTATAGATTGGCACAATTAAGTGGCGTACCGTTTGGAACGCTGAAAAATATTATGCGTAAAAAGGGCAGGGGTGCGGAACAGCGAACTGTTATCATGCTTGCGAGTGGTTTGGGGATTACGCCAAGTGAATTTACTAATGACCCATCGTTTTGTGCAGTAAATTTGGATTTAGATTAAATCGGGTGCAACACATCCAGCATCGGCTGGTACAAATCTATATCGGGTGAGATTTTCATATCCGCCATGGATGATTTTTCACAGAACTGTAACCCGGCATAATCCCGCAGGATAACAATAGGTGTCTGCTCTGCTCCCTCGCCCATTAGTAGCACTGCCATAGATGTTAGAGGGTCGATGAGGTTTACTTGAGTAACCTGCATTTTGTATCCAAAGATATCAGGCGTGCCACGAATATCCAGGAGAGGTTTAACTCCTGCGAAGCCTGTTGTGATACCTGTCACGCCCCAACGCAGTGGAGTGGTATGGCTGTCGGTGGAAATCACGCCCAGATTTTCAAGTTGAAATTTGTCCATTAAGTATTTGCGAATCTCGCGGCATAATTTGTCGGTGTTCTTAGGCCACAGAATGTAATGACCTTCGGCGTTGGATTCATCTATACCGGCACTGGGGATGAGGATATTGTCCGTTATTGTCAGGTTTACATGAAACCCACCTCGGTTTGTATAAGGAGTCCAGTGGGAGGCCTCCTGCTTTATAAGATCTTGCTTATTGTTGCCCTTTACTGGTACGCAACGACCTTGGTGGATTGCAAGAATCTTGCTGGTGATAAAAACTATGTCACCCTCTTGTAGGGAAAGCGAGTCTAAAATATCCCAAATAGGGTCCTTTGGTGGGTGGACTATGCGTGTTTTGATTTGAATGAAATTTAACATTACGGCCTCACAAATTCAGATTGTCCTGGACGCCCCAAGCCCAGGTGTTCCCTAGCCCAGTCCTCGATAAATTGCCAAGTTTGCATGTATTCAATTTCGTGACCAGCTCGTTGCAGTTGTTCTCGTAAAGCGGCCTGCTCGGTTTCCAGTCTTGCCAAGGTACGATTGTTATTCATGCGTATGGCAATCTGGAATACCAAAACGGTCACAAGAATAAAAAATACGGTCATACCGCCAACAACTACCCAACGAATTCGCCGCATCAGTTGCCCACTTGTCATCTTTCACGAGTATAGCATTAATCCTTTTCAAAGCCAAGTAAATAAGGTATCATTACAATGATGACAGAGCATACAAAATTCTTGGTTGATTTGGTAAAGACTGCCAGCCAGATTATAACGGACGATTTTATCGTGAAGTCCAAGGATGATAATGGCGATTTAATTACAAATTTTGACGGCGAGGTCGAGGACTTTATAATCGCAAAAATCAGGGCACAATACCCCGAATTCGACATAATTGGCGAAGAAAGCAACTCAGACGGAAAGCTAACAGAGAATTGCTTTGTCATAGATCCAATAGACGGTACTATTAACTTTGCAAACAAGTTACCACTTTGGGTTATTCAAGTTGCTATGATACAAAACGGTGAAACTGTAGCCGCTGTGATTTATGCCCCGAAACTGGGCGAGATGTATTATGCGGATAGTTTTGGGGCATACCAAAACGGTAAGAAGATGAAGGTAAACAACCTTGACCCGTCAAAGTCTATTTATTTCGCGACTCATGACATAGCCTACAAATTGAATCGCAATCCTCTGTATGCTCGCCATATGGTTTGTGCGGGGCTTGCGTTTGCCTGGACGGCGGCTGGCAATATCGGGGCTGCTGTGTGTGGCTTGAAAACACCTTGGGATTTTGTCCCAGGGATGTATTTGGTGAAACAGGCAGGCGGAACAAGCCAAGTACACAATGGAGTAAACATTGCTACGAATTCGAATGAAATGATGGCAGAAATCCTTAAGAATTTGTGATATAATGATGCATGGTAAAACTCGGCAATGATTGGGACGAACTTATAGGATACGAATTTACAAAGCCCTACTATTTGAAGTTGCGTGAATTCTTGAAGGCCGAGTATTCGACTCGTAAGGTTTATCCCAACATGCATGATATCTTTAATAGCTTGAAACTGACACCGTACGCAGATGTTAAGGTGGCTATATTGGGGCAAGATCCCTATATAAATCAAGGCGAGGCCCATGGACTTGCGTTCTCGGTGCAGGAGGGTGTGCGTATCCCGCCGTCGCTGCAAAACATATTCAAAGAGGCAGTCACGGATGTTGGTATCACTATGCCAACGCACGGTCATCTGACAAATTGGGCCAGACAGGGCGTGTTGCTCCTTAACGCTGTTTTAACGGTTAGGGCAGGGCAGAGTAAGTCTCACGCGGGAAAAGGATGGGAAGAATTCACCACAAATGTTATTAAAAAGCTAAACGACCGTCCCGAGCCAATCGTTTTCTTGTTGTGGGGCAGGGACGCCCAAATGAAGCAGGAGCTTATCACTAATCCTCAGCACCTTGTCCTTACCGCGGCACATCCGTCTCCGTTGGCACAAGGCAGGTTTTTCGGCAGTCAGCATTTTTCACAGGTAAATGCGTTCCTAGTTAAATACGGGCAGAAAGAAATTGACTGGCAGGTCTAAATATTGCTATATATAGAAGGTGAAGAAATTTTTATTAATTCTTGTGGTTTTTCCTGTGGCGTTTCTGCTGACGGGTTGTATCGAGGATCGGACGGTTGCATATGCCGATGGTTTGATTGTCCAAGCCATCCGCATTAGCAATGCAAGTTTTGGGGATGCAACAAATGCCGAGATTCGTGAGGTTATTGCCGATGCGGAGCTTGGACTGGGGGAGTTCCACATTAACCGAAGCGGAAACATGTTGCAGATTATTCTTGAGTTTGGAAGCAGAGAAAACTTCCTAGCGTTTAACGGCGTGACGATATCTCCCCCTGTGCGAGACGCTGAAGTGGAATTTGTGGTAACTTCATTTTTTGTTGAAAGAACCCTAACAATACCAAATCCCTTTTACCCGGTTGATACAACCGCCAAGAATGGGACTGCAAGAGATTTGTCAGACTTGCTGGTTTCCGAATTCGGTGGCACGGGAGTACAGTTGTTCGAGTATGTATTCGGTTCGTCAATAAGGAGGACCAGTTCTAATGCCGAGCATATAGAGCGATATGGCGATGGCTGGTTTCATTTCTTTACTCCCGAGCATCTTGCTGAATATGACGGATACATAATAATATTTGACCGCCTTGCGAACACACCAGCTTGGTACGGAGTAGGCGTCGCGGCGACCTTGGTATTTATGCTGGCGGTTTGGTTGATGTTTAAAGGTCGCAACCAGCCTCAAGTTCAGAATCAGTGACATAGACAGCGTTCTCTTGCAGTAGCACTAACTCGTCAAGTTCGGCCAAAAAATTCAACCTAGCACTTGACATCGGATTATGGACATGTCTTTCGCCGTCCAAATCAAAGATATTGAATCTCTCGTCTATCTCCATACCATCTGGGGCAACGATGCTGTAGCCCAAGTGCGAGTCTGACTCTATCCATCCCATAAGCCTCTCTCGCCTTGCAAGCTCCCTCTCATCTGCCTCTTCTGGCAACTGGGCTAAATACTCTTGGAGCCTTTGACGCTCTGGTTCCATCCAGCCATTTTCTCGCCATATATTTGTCAGTTCAGCTTCCTGGGCCTGGGCATCTAAAAGCAATTGGCGTGCCTGCTCTGGTGGAAGGGTAGCCCATTGTTCAAGGGTTCCACCAAAAGCAAAATACCCAAGAGGAAATGGATCTCCCGGAAATTCTGGATCTACAGTAAAACCTGTCTTTTCAATAAAGTCGAGCATTTCAGGAGAATTGTCAAGCCACCTTTCCCTCGCCGAAAGTACAGGGGGGTCCTCGGCGGGAGCGTCAATCAAGTCATGTGAATCCTCTTGCAAATCATAAACAAACCCCACCGATGGTGTTGTGGGAGGCGTAATCGCAGCATTAACTGTTGCTAAAGCAAATGATGCCATTGTGACAAGTCCTATCAACTCCCAATTAACTACTATTTTATGCTTTTCAGCAAATTCTTTAAGCTTTTTCATGAGTTTAGTTTAGTATAAAAGAGTCATTCTGTCAAGTCCATCCCAAAACAGTGCTTTGCAAAGTTGACCTTCTCTGGGATGGGCAGGATTCGCATTTTTTCCTCGAATCGCCTTCTGTTGAACTTTACATTAACGCGGTAGATGTCGTAATTTTTTTCACGCATTTTATCATTCACATCAAAGTAGGTATAAAATGTCTCGTCTCCCTTGACACAGCCCGACGCCCCATTGCAAACATAACTTTTTCCTGTTTCGTCAATGATGATCTTCCGGCGGTGGATGTGCCCAAAGAATATAATGTCAAAAACTTTCTCACCAAATAATTTTTCCAATTGGCTTTCGGAAAATTCTTCATAGTCATCTCGTACAACACCGTGCTCGTCAAGAGAGTAGTGTACAAAGATAATGTTTACACCTTTGAAGTTTATTTTGATTTCGTTGGGCATAGTTTTAATAAATCTTAGGTCATCATTGTCTAGACTATGGTAGATGTACTCCATATGCTTGATTCCTGCATAAGTCATTGTTGAAACGGATTTATCGTACCGCACTACCCGTTGCTCGTGATTACCTACAACGCATTTTATCCAAGGGTTTTTTGCTAATAGTTTTAGGCATGCCGAGCTATCTGGCCCAAAGGTTATCGCATCGCCCAAAAAATATACTTGTTTTATCTTGCGATTCTTTTTTATAGATTTGATAATGGCTTCTAGGGCCTCTAGGTTTCCATGAATATCTCCGAATATAGCAATTGCCATTTTAACCTCCTTATCTCACACCCATTGGAAAGTTATGTAGTAAACAAACTGGCTCCATAGCCATCCTGGGAGGCTCTGCCGGTTACGGGCAAAGTCAACGGCAACGCCAACAATGTTACTGGCTGGTTGTGGCCCAAATGCACGACCGTCATGACTGTCACGCCTGTTGTCGCCGATATAGAATACATAACCATCGGGAATAACCAGCTCGTAGCGACTGCGATCAACATTATATCCAACCATATGGTCCCAGCTTGCGGTTCGCTCTCCCCTCAATGTTCGCCAGAATGTGTAGAAGTAGTCTGCACGGCGTTGACTGGTCGCTGGGTTTGCGACATTAATCCCCCATCTGCTTTCATCCACATCAGGGTGTTCAGCGAAGTATTCGCCGTTAATTTCTATGTCAACCACCCAGTTATCGCCATCCATCCGGCGATTACCTACATATACGCTTTGCCCCTCGGTTGCGATCAGGCGTTTGATATATAATTGAAACCATCGTCCGTCTCGTGCTCGCTGCCATTCCCCGTGCCCAGGCTGGTCGGAATAGAATCGCGTTACAATAATATCATTGACAACGGGGGCACGATAACGACTTACAATTACAGCATCATGGTTTCTCTCGCCTGCGAAATAATTTGCATTCAGGATGGTCATCATAGATGGTCCATAAACGCGACTGAACATAAACAAAATGGTGAAAACAATCAAGAATATCGAAACACCTGCAGTTATTGTAAAAAAACTTGCCCCTGCTATGGTTGCCATTCGAGAGCCCTTTGTGCCCTCCTTGATATCTTTGCCGCGTTCCTCTACCGAGAACTCTTGTGGCAGGTTAAGCTTCCTTTTTTTCCCCATTATAACAGTTAATCATGAAGTTGAACGACAGTCAAGAACAAATCATTTGCAGTTCCTGCTTTTTCTGTATTTTATAACTGTAAAGACTCCAGAAACCAAGCCAAGAATTGCAAAAATCGAGCTGATCACAAGCGATATTATATATCCCGTTCTTTCACTCTGCAATGTATCACCTGGCTCGAAAACATATCCAGGTTGGTGAATTTCAATCAGCTCGCTTATAAAATATCCAACTAAGGAAAGGCAAATGATGGAGACAATAAAACTGACAAGTGCAATTGCCAGATAAATAACCCTTGGGGGCAAATATCTTGGTGTTTTTGCAACTTTTGCTGAGGTTGCTTTATTGTCGACAAGTTCGTCCAGCGAAACACCATATAGCTTAGCTAGTGCTATCAGATTCTCTGTATCAGGCAAGGCTTCGGCCCTTTCCCATTTCGAAACGGCCTGCCTGCTGATAGAAAGTTTATCAGATAACTCCTCTTGCGAAAAGCCACGCTTCTTTCTTAGCTCAATTAACCTGTCTGCGATTTCATAGTTCATGTCTTAATTATATTACAACCCCTATGGGTTGCACAACAAACTTTAGTTTTCATTTTCGCAACTATCGGTTGCATCTAGATAATTCTGATTGATGCCATTGTTGTGTCGTGCCACTCGTCAACGGTTGGCGAACCAAACATAGGCGAACGATTGTCCGTCGGCCAGATGAATGTGAATTCAAACAGGCGTTCTGGGGTGAATACAAGTAACGCTCGACGGTTGACGCTGGTGGTCATGAAGCTGTATACATATTCCACGACAATTGCGTCGAATCCATCATGTTGGGTTCTGGTGAACGAGGATATAGTATAAGTTCCAATTCCATCAACGAATGGGGCTGACAGGAAAGTGCTTTCCTCGAAGCTCGCAAAATCGAATGGATTACGGACATCCAGGCTGACAGTGATGAACAGCTGGGTGCTGGACCAAAAGTGACGGTTGTTTGAACTTTGAAAGCGATACTCAAGTTGCTCGGGATGGAACAGGGTAAAGTTTTGACCTTCGTGCAGCCTGAATCCTGTAGGGACTTGAGTACCTGGGATATCGACTGCAATTGTCGCAGTACCAGTTTGATTGTTTACGGTGGAAGTCGCGGTGATTATTGTACTGCCGCTTCCGACGGCGGTCACAAGGCCTGTGGAGCTGACAGTTGCAACCAAGATGTCATTGGACGCCCAAGTGACGGAGACATTCGCCTGCAGCTGCAGAGTCTGTCCCACAGATGTAAGCGTCCCTGTAGCTGGGGTTATGGTTACAGCGGGGAGCGGCGTGCTGTCATCGCAGGCAGTAAGTACTAACGCGGGAGTCACAGCCAACATCAACGCAACGACACAAAAAATAAATTTCTTCATGTTCCTAGTATGATCGGCCTTTTGAAAAAGTCAACCAAAATTCAAATCCTTGATATCGCAGAAGACATTCTCGTCATAAACATTTTTAATTGACCCTTTGAAGAAGTTTATTTTTTCGGCAGATATAGGTTTAAACCAGTGGCAGTCGGTTCCTACATTCAGCCCAAATTTTTTAACCATTCCCAATCTGTGAATGTGTCCGAATAAGTTAAATCGCGACTTATCGCAATCCATTGGCTTGTGTGTTAGGTAGACTCCGTTATCTTCAATCTCAGGCACATACAATATTTTACCACCTGCTGTAACCGAGCGGAATCCCAGTGACATTAGGTAATCAGCATATCTCGGAAAATCCCCGCCAAAATCATTCTGAACCTTTGTCTCTTCATGGTTTCCCAGAATCAAGTGGACATTTCCATTCAGTTGCTGGACAAGAGACATATCATCACCAAAGTCACCCAGATGCCAAACATCATCGCCTCGACCAACAGTATTATTCCAATTTGTTATAATCGTTTTATCCATTTCCATAACATCATGAAAGGGCCTATCGCCTAGAATTCTCACTCTATCTTCTCCAAAATGGGTATCCGAAGTAAAAAACATAACAAAATTATACTTGAATCAATCAAATATGTCAATATTGACAGAATTGCTTTTTACCATACTGGAACACGGAAAATTGTTTTAATATAACTTGCAGATTTCGCTGCCGTCAATATCGCCCGCTAAATTATCGTCTGAACCAACAACAGGGCCGACCCCCAAGGCATGTTCTGCTCTGAACCCACGCTTGATATTTGCACGCCTTTTTTCATTTTTCTCGGTTCGCCATGCGTCTGCTAGTGCATCTATTGTACGATTAACCCTTTTGAATTTGTCATAATAGAAGAACCACTTTTGCTTTTCACTGACAGCACTCTCCATCTTCTCAAAGTTTTTATCAAAACTCTTGACAAGCGTTTCTTTTGCGTATTCCTCGTCCAAGATAATTCGCTCTAGCATAACTTTATCTTTTGTCTTGTCATAAAAGGTGAAAACATAGTGCTCTTGAACAGCTGGATTTTCTGGTGCATGCGTTGTGATTCGCATTTCGAACTGACCACGATCGTGAATTATTGTATTTTCCATACTGGCGGAGAGTAGCAGATTCGAACTGCTGGACAGCTTTTGACCGTCGGTTCCTTAGCAGGGAACTGGTTTCGACCACTCACCCAACTCTCCAAATATCTTATATTATACCACTATCTATTGTCGTTGACAAGTAAGAATTTTGGGACTAGGATTTAGGTAAGGAGGTTGTTTTGAATAAAGCAATGAAAATAATCTTGGCATGCGTCGTGGGGATGGCTTTGCTGTTTCCTGTGCTGTTTTTGACGGGTTGTGGTAACTCATCGGGAGTCCGTGACGGCACATATACACTAAGGACAATAGGCATAAACACACCAATCTTTGACAGGGATTTTCCAATGGGCTTTGACTTGGTCGAGTTCTTGGAAAGCGAAGAATTCGAGACCCTTGCTCGTGAAATTTTCGCCGAGCTTGAGGATCTGTTGGAAGGCATGGATATTGATTTTGATTACTTCTTTAACTTGGCAATGGACGAACTTGTTCCAATTTTAGGCGACTTGATGGAGGACATACACGAGTTGGTGGGAATGTTTTCTCTGGGGATTAATGGAAATCGTTTAACACTTAATGGAGTTATGCCACTGCTGTTGGATGCGGATTTGCCAGATATGGTTCTTAATCTAATAAACAGCTTCTTGAATTCCCTTACATACGACCTGGATGACAATAACCATGTTCACATAATGCAAGGCATCCCAGGGAGAGAGAGACCCCTTGTTCCCGCATTGATTGATCTCATCCAAAATCCACTTATATCTGGTATGATCCCATCGGATGAAGGCTTTGACCTTGGGGCGATCTTGGGGCTTGTTGACTTTATCGAAGCCAGCATAGTCTATAGCAGACCAACCAATACAATCTCGGTCGCGGTTGGGATAGACTTGTTCGAAATCTTGTCAGAAGTTCTGGACATGCTTCCTGACTTTGATATTGAGTTACCAGAGTTTGATTTGACTGGTACATTCCCAATCTCGCTGTCACTAAACTTTCAAAGGGTGTAACGGATTCATAACCCAAATATTACCCGAACCTGCCTTTGTCTTTCCGTGCTGTAGGTCCTTAAAAATCTATTGACATCTTCTTCTGGCTCGTCGACGCTTAGCAAGAATAAACTAGGATTAACGGCCAAGATTTTATTGTGAATTGTGTAAGCTTGATTTATCCGGTCGCTGAACAAGACATCAAGTCTTTGGTTATTGTTTAAATATACAACATAGTGCATCGAGCTGATTCTGCCGCTGTTGTCCCTGTGGAAGTACCTGTTGATATTTTCGATTTCTGTAAACTGAGTTTTAACTTCTTGGGTAGAGAAAAACGAGCTATAGACAATCCCAGTATCGTTAAAACCTGCATAAGTATTCATACCAAGTGTCATGAATGGGAATGTAATGATAAATGCAAGCAATACTGCAACCTTCGAGGAATAGGTTGATGCGGCTGCCTTTGAAAATTCTGCAGGACTTATTCCAAAGCGATTTTCCATTTTCTGAATCAACCAACGAGATGTAGTGGGTAATAAGCTTAAGCAAGTCAATCCGAATGCCCCTGCGGCAATAAACGAGAGTGCGAAGCGGTCCGTACTTATAGAGGTATATCCCACTGGCACAAAGGCGTTTCTAATCACAATTAGGGCGATTATAGGAATGGCGACCGCAATCACCATCCACAGTAAGGTGAGGAATGCCCCTCGGCGTTTTCGTGGGTTAGTTCCGATATTGTATTTCTCGGCAAAGGTGTTGTCCTCGTCAACTTCGGGATTAGCCCCTACGCCACGAATACGGGCTATTCTTGATGCATTGTGGAGTGTTTGCAATTCACTCTCGTCCAGTTCCATTCTGTCTCTGAGGCGTCTTTCACCCTCGAGATGTATTAAAAATAGCATGACCGCAATCGCAAGAAAATACAAAACACTAGTCGAGATAAACCATATCATGATATGTTATATAGTAATGCTGGAGCTGAAAAAAAGCAATCGTAAGTTAGGAGCTTTGATACTGACATTAAGTGGGGCTGTTATGCTGATCGGTTCTGTGATATGGATGACGCAGTTGGGGAATGAAGATATACCTCCAATCGAGGCAAACCCAGGGCTATCTTCTTTTTTATTATTGGTATGTATCGCGGGGATGGGTTTGGTAGTTTCTGGGGGAATTAGGCTGTTCGTTCGCAAGAGTGGATTTGACATTTTTATAAACTCTGTCCAAATGTTCGAAACCAAAGCATTCAATTCAAACTATGCTTCGATCGAAGCGGATGGGCTTGCCAGTGAAATCAAACAAAAACTGCATACAAAAAAGTTTAAGCAATTGGGGGAGGATACGCAGGCCTTCTGGCGTTCATCAACGCAGGGGATTCAGGCATTTTCCTTTGCTGGTCCAGAGAATCTTGGTAATGCAGACGCATTGATTGAAAGGGTTGACAATATTTGGCGTGGTGTTACGCAAAGCAAAGAAAGCAACAGAATAGCTGATGTTGATATAATTTTGTTTTTTCCGATGCAGCAAGTTTCAAACGAGCAAATCATATCTCTCGTAAATTTGCGGAAGAACATAACAAGTAAGACAAAGGCTATTGTAACCCTATGCTTATATGACTTGTCAGGCAAAAGAGTTTACACAACAATTTACGAGACAAACACAGGTCAAGGTGCAAGTATCGAGAGAAACGGAGCCCTGATACAAAATCTATCCGCGGGTGCCAACAGGATGGAGATTTTCATAGCGGCAGGACAAAGCAAGCTGCGGGCACAAGAAACAAGAGAAAGAGAAGCAACTTTTAATGAAATAAATCCCACCCAAAATAATCTGGGCAGCCAAGATGAATTCAGGCTTAATGTCGGCGGGGGGCTGTTCTGGACTTGTGTAATTTCTTGTGGGGTGTTGCTTGTGGCTTTTGGGATATTGCTAGCCATTTGGTTAACTATGGCTATGATGGATGCGATGTTATTCTTTTATTTGTTCGTTCCATTATTGCTGATGCCTGGACTAGCACTATTTTACTTCTCCTTAGCAACACACAAGAAAATTGTTATTAGGTATAACCAATTAACTATAAAGCGAGCTTTCGGGGATATAGAGGTTTTCTCGCAACCACTTGAATATGCCGAGAGGTTTAAGGCAGGTGGAATGTTCGGTAGCAAGAAGGTTTTCGCCATTTTTCCAAAGGACACAGCACTTGACAGCGACATGGTTTTTACAGCTAATAATTACCGCAAGTATGTCTTGGTAAGTTACTCTGACTACAACAGAGCAGTACTGGAGAAAATACTTGTAAGAAGAGCATAGGATATGGATTTATTGGCTTAGTCAAGCGACATTATGTTCTGGTCTGCTTTGCTAATTAAAGCTTCTATAAAAGATTTAACTTGACGATGTCCAGCAATCCACGAGAGTTTAATTCTCCCATTATTCGATTCTATGAAAAAGGTGTGTGCTTTTTCTAATCCATTCCATCGAAAGGCATTCTTGACGGAAATTATTTCGTGAACGGGAATTGAAATAATAATACTTCTCCTAGGGCGGCAAATAAGATTACTATTCTCATATTTGATTAGAATCTTTGGTGTAATTAGCAACTCGTAGACAAGCCAAAACATGACCAATGCTATTACGCCAGAGGATGCAAACATTAAAATCGTAAACCAAAGATGCCAATCTATGACTATGCCAATAATTAACTGATGTAGGGCAAGTATACAATACATTGGTATCATGGTAATTAGCCACTTTGTCCTGTATGCAATAACTTTATCTTCCATAAGGCATTGTATCAGTTCCAGTCCAGCCTGACAAGAAAATGTGGATATCAAGCTTGCATGTGGTTTTCGATACTTGAACTTGTTTCTTTTCTATTAGAATGTAAAGACGATTTCTGCATCTGTGTATCTAATAATTTGCGAAGCTTTATTTCTGGCGGAGATATATCATCCTTTACCATGCGCAAGCCCACATTGTGAAAACATTCATTTATTCCCACTTTTCCATCTAGGCAACTTGAGCCAAGCAAAAAGATGTGTCCTCTTACAAGCACATAATCGTTGTCGTTATCTGGGAAGCTCCAATATCGCCAAAAATCTTTTTCGCCGTATATATTGGGTGGGTATATTTTTTCGGGAAGTCCTGTTTCTGGATTTATATCATCCGTAAGTATGAGGCCTGGACTTGCATATAGATAATCTTGCACATCTTTATTTGTTGTATCTAGGAATTCCAAGAATTCGCCATTCCGAAGCGATTTTGTCATTGTATGGTCATTAGCGTGCTCTGCCTCTTTGAGTAATTTGAAATACTCTGAAGCAGATAAGAGTCTGCCACCATTCCTATTTGCAAGTTTTTTGGCTTCAGGAAAACTAATGTTATTTACTCTCCCATTATCATCGGTGAGTGTTCTGTCATCGTCTGATCTCAGAAAATCGCGCGCAACGAAAACACCCAATTCATTCGAGAAATAATATTCGTTATATGCACTTACAATTTCCTGTAATTGCGGAACAACGAACTTACGCGAAAGCTGCATGCCAAGATTGTTATACCTAATGCAGTCAGGTTCGACACCAAGTTCGACATCTTTGTTAATTTGAAGCAAAGTCTGTTTAAGGTACTCAATTATTGTGGGATTCATGTCAACATTAAAATCTGGATTAGATTCGACAATGATTGATTCATGCACTGCTTCCGCATCTTTGTAATAAACCAGCTTTGCAAGAGAAGTTGCCAAATGTCCCGCTGAATTTTTCTCTTGAAGTTTTTGCCGGACTTCATCTTCGTTTATTATCTCGCCATCTTTGACTTTAAGTACGGCAAAACCAAAAAGGTCATACTCTTTGTAGTCACGATTAAACCAAGTATCAATATCCTTTACCTTTAACAATTCCCCCATAAGACTTGCAAAGAACTCAGACGCAACAATTCCAGTTTTTTCTGTTAGGTGGTTGACGAGTTTTATATCTTCTTCTGTCGCTTTATGGTCGCTCAAATTTTCGCTGTCCATAAGTATTGCCCCAAGTAGAACTTTGGAAAGTTGATTGTCAAAACTATAACCCATCGCAAGAAACTTTTTCATTATGATGCTTGTGGTTGCCCCAAGAAACTCGAAAGTTTTCGGGATATTCAAATTGTCTAGAGGAATACTTGGCTCGTGATGGTCAATCATAGAGACTACATACTTTTGTATATCTGGCTGATAATTGTGGTCAACAAAAATAAATGATGCGATATTCTCATCAAGAACCTTTTTGTATCTTTTATCTGTGTCCAGTATCACATATCGTGAAAGATCGCCAAGCAATTTTTCGATTTCTGCCGGGACTGCCTCGCTTTGCAATACAGGTACATATAGTTTTTCTGGATTTATGAGATAGTTTCTATAAGCTTCAAAAATACAACTTATCGCGGCATCAGAGTCGGGATTTCGATGCCCGACAACAAACACAACATCCTCTGCTTTATTAATTTCGTTTTGACATTTCCGCAGATAATTTTCTAGGCATTGGGATTTAATCTCGTTGAGATTATTAAAATCATTGGTTTGTAATCGATGTTTGCCTATTTCGTCAAGTTCGATTTCTCGTTTTTTTGCTATTTCGTTTTCATCAACACCATGCGGAAGGTCATGTCTGGTTTCACGTATCATAAGCTTTGGATATTTGACATCCATAGGGCAACCAAGGTCATATGACGGCATATCAACAGATGAAACATATCCTCTAAGGGCCACAGCCCCATCAACAAACAATGGGTTAAAGTCTGGCGACCAGTATTTCCATAGGTTTTCGGTGTCTGATTTTTCTGTGATGAAATCAATCGGATGACTATTCTTGTCGATGTTGTTTTTCGGATTAAACCATCCTGGACGCCCGACAGGAGCGGCAATAGGCTTTAGATTTTTAAGACTAACTTCTTTTTCATTCAAACACTCTGGGTTGTCAACATATCCGCCTTTTCTTACATACACTCTATCCAAAAATTCTGCGAAGTAATTTGAAGTTAGGCTTGAATTTAGGGCTTTATCGCCTTCGTCCATTAAGGCGAAATATTCTTCGGGTGTCAGGATAGATGAGCCAAGGGCTTGAATCAATCTTTTTACATCGTGAAAACCAAGCATACAAATATTTTTGTCATCGTCAAATTCAAGGTTAATCCCAGCCGCTTTGGCGGCTTCTCTAACTCTTGAATTTAACTTTAAAGGTTCTAACGATACATACTTTTTTAGCCCTTTAGAATAGTGCCATCCCATCGATAAATTCTGCCACAAAAACCTCAACAAGTCAAGAGTGCCCTCTGCATGGAGATTTATGTTCTGCCTACATAACTTTCCCCCTAAAAAATAAAAATCACACCCGTGTTCGGATATGATATTCTTGGTGACCCTGCCGGGGATCGAACCCGGTCTACCGCCGTGAAAGGGCGGTGTCTTAACCAGTTGACCACAGGGCCTTACACTACTATTATACACAATGCAATTTCGTTTTGCAAGTGTTTTTCTGAAAATTAAGGCTAATCTTACTCTTTCATATATTCAGGCGAGATTGGCAGGCCAAAGCAGGGCATCAGCTTGCGATATTTAATACATGCATCTAAATCATCATTGTAACTGCATTCATGGCAAGGGGTATATTCATACATATCTTCTCCATAAAGTATACAAACCTCTTCAAGTCCATCTTCAGGTGGCGTTATCTCTAGTTCATCTTCCATATAAGTTAATTATAGCATAAAAATAGTTAAAAGCACCCAATAAGATGTTCAATCTTGTCGTCTTGCACCTCAACGACATCAAAGCTGATGTATACTTTACCATAGAGGCCATGGTATTTTAAATATGCAGTTGCAATGTTATGGATGCGTTTTTGCTTTGCCCATGTAACGGCTTCGCGACCTGTTCCATAAGCTTTTGTTCGGCGATATTTGACCTCGATGAAATGCAGTTTTCCGCCTCGTTCGGCGATGATATCAATCTCGCCCAATTTATTGCGATAGTTTTGCTGGACAATCTCGAATCCTTGTATGCCCAGATATCGCATGGCTTGGGCCTCGCCAATGTTACCTGTTGTTCTGTTGTTGAAATTGTTGCCTGTTTGCACATAATAGTATACAATCAAACCATGTCAAAGAAAATACAATTATTTGGGGATTACCATGTTCACAGCGAGTTTTCTCGCGACGGTCATGCAACCGTTGACCAAATCGTGAAAGAGGCGGTTAAAATTGGGTTGAAGGAAGTTGCAATCACCGACCATGGGGTAAATGCAACTAGGGCAGGAATGCGACAAAAAAACTTTCCACTGGTCACGGCATTGGTGGCAAAGGCCAATAAAGAGCATCCCATCAAAGTTCTGCAAGGTATAGAGGCAAATGTCATTGGACGAAACGGAGAAATTGATGTATCCGAAGAAGTTCGTACAAACCTGGATATCCTGCTTGCGGGATTTCATGGACTTGTTAAAATGAAAACCTGGAAGGATGTGTTTGCTTTCAAAATTCCAAATTACTTTTGGATGATTCTTCGGTTATGGCCAAAGGGCAGAATTCGCAAGAATACGGAAATAATGAAAAAAGTAATCGAGCAAAACGATGTAGATATCTGGGTGCATCCAAATCTGTATTTCAAATTAGATGTTGTCGAGGTCGCGAGAACTTGTGCCGAACGCGGCACTGTAATTGAACTGAACCGTAGGATATCATTTCGTCCAATAGATTGGGAGAGAATGAAAGCCACCGGAGCCAAGTTTATAATCAGCAGTGATTTTCATTCCTTTGACCGTCATAAACTGGGCGAGGTTGCCGAAACCCAACAAGAGTTCCTGGATCTCGTGGATTGGGAGCCATCGGATTTTGTAAACATGGTCGGCGAGTTCCAACGCGGCGGAGCAGGCCTCTTATCAAAAGTAAAAGAGTCGCAATATGACGATGACCAAACGGAAGAAGTAATTGAAAAGCCTAGGAAGATGACTAGAGAAGAGAAAAAACGAGAAAAAGTGATTAGGAGGAAAAAAGTCTGAGCCTTCTGTACCATGCAAAACTAGAGATTGAACGAAACGATTACGAGGATGAACAATCCGCATTTGTTGCAAATGCGTTCTATCATAATGGAGGGGGTAGCCTGACAGGCGGTTATATGGCAGAGTTTTCACTGGACGACGAAGACATGGCCCGGGAGCTTGTTGAAGCACTAGCCACGAACGAAATGTTGCCGAAACTGACACTTCGTAATGAGAGATATCTTGTTCAGCTGACAACGGCACAGTGCTTGTGTAACTTACTGGCCTTAGTTGGAGCACATCAATCACTGCTGGAACTTAATAACGAAATAGCTTTCCGTGATCTGCGAAACAATACCAATCGTCGCGTTAATTTCGAGGGGGCTAATCTAAACAAACAGATTGATGTTGGCCTTGCTCAGGCAGAAATCATTCGCCAGTTGGACCTTAACAAACTAGGGGACAAGTTACGGGCGACTGCCAAAGCTCGTCTTTCACACCCCGAGGCGTCTTATGAACAACTCGCCGATATGTTGGGGATAACCAAAAGCGGCGTAGTTAATCGTCTTAGAGCATTGACAAAAGAATCGTCCAGTGTATAGTTAGTAGTATGGAAAATATAATAGAGGTCAAGGGTCTGCGAAAATCGTTCAAAAATAACGAGGTTTTAAAAGGTGTTAGCTTTCAGGTTAAGCGAGGCCAGTGCTTTTCTCTTTTAGGCTCAAATGGGGCGGGGAAGACAACGGTTGTTCGGATTTTGGCAACACTTGCAGCAAAGGATGACGGAGAAGTAAATGTGTGTGGTTACGATTTACAAAGGCAACCAAACAAGGTGCGAGAGGTGATCAGTCTCACTGGTCAATATGCCGCGGTGGATGAAATGTTGACAGGGCGTGAGAATTTGAAATTGGTCGCCCAGTTGCGGCACTTGAAAAACTACAAGCAGAGAATGGACGAGTTGCTGGAGTTATTTGAACTGACTGCATCGGCGGACAAGCTGGTGAAAACATACTCGGGTGGGATGAGGAGGAAGACTGATATTGCTATGTCTCTGCTGGGAGATTCTGAAATCATTTTTCTTGACGAACCTACTACAGGCCTTGATCCACAAAGCAGACTAAAGCTTTGGGAAATGATAAAGGAGTTGAAAAGCCAGGGCAAAACAATATTTCTGACTACGCAATATTTGGAAGAAGCAGAAGCTCTAGCAGATTATGTTGCTTTTCTTGATGGTGGCGTGATTGCATTGGAGGGAACCATAAATGAATTAAAGAAATCTCTCGAAAAAGAAATGGCATCGTTGCAAGATGTGTTTTTGTCGGTCGTTACGAAAGGAGGCCAAAAGAAATGAAGCGTTTTATAAAAGATTGTTATACGATGTACGGGCGATGCATGAAACTGGGTTGGCGAAATCCCGAAACTCTTGTTATGGCTGTGATCCTGCCCGTTCTTCTGCTGGTTCTGTTTACCTATCTTTTTGGCGGAGCTATGTATGGTGGGCATTTTGATACAACATATATAAACTTTGTTTTTGTTGGTATCATGGCGGTTGCAATATGTCAAGGTGCTATGACACAAGCAACGGTGGTTTGTGCAGACGCATCGAAAGGGGTTCTTGACAGGTTTATATCCATGCCCATATCAAGGTCGTCGTTTATCGTGGGACATGTATTGGCGGCGGCAACACGAACACTTATTGCCGTTGTATTATTGTTTGCCGTTGGTTTTGCCATGGGGTTTCGACCTGATGCAAATGTTGGGCAATGGTTTGGGGCAATCGCTATTATTTTAGGATTTATCCTGGCAATGTCTTGGCTTGGGGTTATGTTTGGTCTATTATGTAAAACTGTCGAGGGTTCGGCTGGGGTTCCTATGCTGGCTCAGATATTGGTGTTTTTGTCCAGTGCGTTTGTTCCAACGGTGACAATGGTCGCCGCATTCAGGTACTTTGCGAATTATCAACCGATCACCCCCATCATTGATACTCTGCGATACTTGTTTCTTGGAATAGGTGAGGCAAGGACATTGGAAGCACTTCTGTGGATTGGCGGACTTGTAATCGTGGGATTTGCTATGTCCGTTTGGGCATTCAAAAGAAAGATAAGGAAGTAATAGTTGTAATTTATAAATAATTATGGTATAATCAAATATGAGAAAAATCAGAGGACTGGCAATTTCGTTTGCGGCGGCCCTGGTTGCCATCGCGATAATAGTTACAAGTGTGGCTCTATCCCCTTCATATGCTGGGGACAAACCACATTATCCCCCTGAATGCAAAGAAGTCCTTGACAAGAATTATTAAGCTCTGGCATAATAATTGCTATATGGACATTACATTTGTAACATTCATGAAAAAGAAGATTTGCGCTGGGGCTGCCTTGCGTGGATTTTCTGTGAGATAAAGCTTATCATTCACCGATTAAATTCACAAGCCGCACATCCCCAGCGCTAATCAGGATGTGCGGTTTTTAAATTTAAAAGGAGATATTATGGCTAATCAAAATAGATTAACAAAAAAGTATGGGCTTCTGACCGCTATATGCATGGTCATCGGAACCCTGATAGGAAGTGGGATATTCTTCCAATCCGAGGCAATTATGAATCGGATTGGGGGGAACCTTTGGCTGGGGGTGCTTGCTTGGGTAGTGGGTGGATTGATAACGCTTTCATTTGCGTATGTATTCGCAACATTGGCCAGCAGATACGAAAAGGTAGGGGGCTTTACGGATTATTCCGAGGCTCTACTGGGAAAAACAACAGGATATTTCGTAGGTTGGTTTATGGCCTCTATGTGGTTACCTGCGTCCGTTGCAATTTTGGCTCAAGTCGCGGGACGATTCACGGTCGACCTGTTCTGGCCAGGTGCGGCGAACGCAAACTATACTGCTGCGGGTTATGCCTTTGCCGGGATGTACATGGTGATAATTTATGCCTTGAATGTTCTGTCACCAAAATTGGCGGGACGATTTCAGGTCTCTACAACATTTATCAAGGTTATACCATTGTTACTGATGGCGGTTGTTGGAACAATTGTTGGTTTGGCAAACGGAACAACAAGTGCCAACTTGGCATCCACCGCAGTCGAGGTTGGATCAAACCCGTTCTTCTATGCCGTAGTGGCAACAGCATTCGCGTTCGCAGGATGGGAAACGGCAATGAGTATGAACAGCGAAATCAAGAACAGTAAGCGAAATCTGCCAATAGCGCTAATCTTTGGTGTATCGATAGTTATCGTAATTTATATCGCATACTTCATTGGGGTGTTCGGCGGAAACGATATTGAATCCACAACAACCCAAGGTTCCAACCAAGCGTTCACCGCGGTCTTCGGTAACATCGGTGGAACCATCCTGATTGTATTTATCATCATTTCATGTTTGGGAACGCTGAATGGAATTACAATGGGAAATCAAAGGGCAATCTACAGTCTCTCCGCCCGCAACATGGGACCAAATCCAGGCTTGTTTAACCAGGTCGACCGCAAGACCAATACTCCTTTTAATGCGGCAGCGTTGTCCTTGGCGTTAGCGGGTGTGTGGCTTGTCGTTTGGGGTGGTCACAGGGGTGGCTGGTGGGCAATGCCGCTGACGAATCTGTTGACACCAATATCCGTCAGTATGATTCTGATCCCTATCTTCACCGCAGTTGTTTTGCGAGAAAGAGGCATGCACTGGTTTAACCGATTCGTCGCCCCATTGGCGGCTATGGCGGGTGCGGTGTTTATGATAACCGCAACAATCATCAGTCAGAACATTATTACCGTTCTATGGTATCTGTTGATCAAGGCAACCATAATCGCAATTGGTGCATTATTCTTCTTCCTTAATCGCAGGAAAACATCGATCGAGGCAACCGCGAATCTGCCATATCCGTACAGCTTGGTGGGTGTTGAAATTTCATCCATGTTACCACATCCATACAGCTCGACTCGCCCAGGCCATATCTGCCTCGCTGAGGACAGCCCGCACATTGAAGAGTACAAGTCTCTTGACCAAGCGGGTCAAAACGAACTAATTGCACGAATCCACGCCCAACAAGGGGTTGCCTGGTCACTGTCGGGTCATCGCGAAAATCGCAGGGCGGTATATTTGCATAACAAAGACATAATCGCCCAGGGTCGAACAATCCATATCGGAATCGACATTAATGTCCCGGCAGGAACACCTATTTATGCCCCACTCGCAGGTGAGGTTGTTATCAGTGAATACGAAGCAGGGGAAGGTAACTACGGTGGCTTATGTGTTTTAAGATCTGAACTTGGGTTCTACATGGTATTTGCACATCTTGATACCGCAACATTGTCTGCCGTTGGCACGCAAATAGCCAGGGGTGACTTGGTCGCGAATGTAGGGGACATGGACACAAACGGGAATTATTTCCATCACTTGCACTTCCAAGTCCTGACCCAGCGTGGGATGGACGAGGGTTGGCTGTACAGGGCTCTCTGCACACCGGAGCAGTTATCCACTATCGACCAGTTCGTCCTTGACCCGATGATACTTGTAAGATAATATGTATTATGAATAAAATGCCGTCAAAATTTGGATATCATTTGACCGAAAAGAAAAATCTTTTTGGCGATGATGGAATCGCTCAAGCTGGATTAATTCCAAAGTTAGGTGGTAGAAGTCAGTCTGTAAATGACGATAGGAAAGCGATTTTCATATCAAGCATGCTGAAGGCTATAGTAGTATGGAGAGAAAGACTCTTCGGTTCTTATAGGGATAGAAATCGCTCCCCCTTTCATCAATTGGAGTTTCGCCCGCTTGAAGAGTTGGTACTATTGCGTATAAATTGTGAAAACCATAATTTAGTGGAAACACCCTTGTCACGCTTGCCAGAATTTACCTATGAGCAAAATATCTCGCCACAAGATATTGAAATAGTAACTGAGATTGAAATCCCAAGGCTAGGCGTCATTACGATAGGTAAGGAGTCCTCGAATACGGATGCGATGGAAATCGTTTTTGACGATATGTACTTACTTTCTGAGGAGGAATGGGAAAAAGTTATTTTGCGGACTTCGCCTGTGACCTCTGTTCTGGAGAATGTAAAGATGGATGATAAGGAAAAAGATTAAGTAGATTCGACAAAATTTTCGCTAGGAAAACTTTGTGAACTAGGCTATCATAAATGCACTAAGGAGGCACAACTGTGGAAATACAAAACGAAGTAGCAGGGCAGGAGAACATCGCTAATAACAGGGTTATGTTGACGGGGACCGTCAAGGGAGACCCAGCCCCGTCTGCGGACTTAATGGGAGAAGCACACAGCGTCATAGTATTAGGAGTAAACAGGTTGTCCAGTCAGCAGGATATGATTCCCGTTACAATTCCAGACGAGCTAATTAAAGAACATAATATCAAAGACGGTACGGAGCTGACCATCAAGGGGCAGTACCGCAGTTATAATAAACTGATAAACGGTCGCAGCAAGCTGATGCTGACCGTCGTTGCCAAGGAAGTAATGGACAAGGCTCCAATAGATAACCCAAACATTGTCGAGCTGAGTGGTTATATATGTAAGGCACCGGTCTACCGCACGACGCCGTTCAATCGCGAGATTGCCGATGTCTTGTTGGCGGTAAATCGCGTTTTTGCGAAGTCTGATTACATCCCAACAATCGCATGGGGAAGGAACGCCCGAATGGTGCAAGAGATGGCGGTGGGGGAGAAACTGAACCTCAGCGGCCGAATCCAATCTCGTGAATACACGAAACGCCTCGAGAATGGCACAACGGAAACTCGCCAAGCTTACGAGGTCTCCATTAATCAATTATCAAAGGATCCTCTTCCAAGTCAAATCGAGCCCGACTACACTACAACCTCCACAGACGAGATTCTTGGAGCATTGGGTATCTAGTATTGACGGGATATCATTATTCTAGTAAACTGCTGCAATGGAGATAAACCAAATCCCGTTCGTAACGGAAAGAAGTCACAAGGATATAATTAATGTAGGTGATATGGAGATTTCATACTCGCGGCAGTTTAGAAGTGATTTCAGAGGTGCCGCAGCGATGGCAGGGAGCTCTAGGATAATAGGGGCCATGGACGAATACAAAGGTAAAATTCTACCATGCTTTGTCGGGCAGGAGGAGGAAACAGACTTCGACTTTGGATACACTCCAGGAATAGAAGTCGACCGCGAGAGGTCGGCGTACTTATTGACTCCTGGGTACCCAGGTGCAGACCCAAAGGATATAATTCTCGAGAGAATAAAACACTTACTTGAAACATCTCCCAAATATAACGATAAACACGGCAAGCATGAATTGTTTGATCTTATATTCACAACAACATGGCGAAAGTCCGAGTTGGAAAAAACTGCAGAGATATTGAAAGCTGATGATGTAGGGACGGACACCCTGCTGTTCAGTACGCTCGTGAACACATTATTGGGGCTTCATCGCAGCAATATCGCCGGAATCCAAGACGGATTGCAGATGCACAGAATAACCCCGAAGGGTGTCATCCCGAACCTAGAAGGTCTCAGGAGTGCATTTGAGAGTAGCACATTGTCACAAATAGAAGCAATGCACACATTTAATGAGATAATAGGAAAACTTGACAGCAGCTATCACGACAAGTTTGAGGTCGCATTCGGTAAAAAGGCAGAACCCATGCCAAGGCGTGGCTCAAAGGAACCCGCTCCGTACCTGTTTGAAATGAAGGCGATTAACGAGGTATTGAAAACAATAAGCCCCCGGTTCTTGCGTGAACACAGGAAAACGATAACAAGATTTCTGGGCGATGTTCACAATAATGTAATACCCAATCTAGACGAATTAACAAATTTTGACAGAGCAATCCAGGAAATGGAGTTCAAATCAGACTTCAGAAGAATCCAAGAGGAACACAAATTACGGGGCTTAGGTTCAGACATGCGAGAAGGTATCAAGGGGCAGCTGGGAATTATCGAAGATCTTTGCCGCCAGTAACAAGGGGTATTTACAAGCCTTGCAGGATGTGCTATTATATAGGATGGAAAACCTAGACACAGTTATTGATTTTATTATTGAACATTCGCTGATTCAAAAAGGAGACCGCGTTGGCGTAGCGACCAGTGGCGGGGCAGACAGCATGGCTCTCCTACATTTTTTGCACAGTATTCACAAAGAGGCAGGCTTTGAAATTATGGCAGTCCATGTGAACCATAGTATTCGTGCGAATTCGAAAAAGGACGCCTTATTTGTCGCCAAATATTGTCGTGAGAACAAAATCGACTTGGCAGTCGTGACTGTTGATGTTCCGACTTATGCAAGAATCCACAAAATGGGAGTCGAGCAAGCGGCAAGAGTCCTGCGATATCAAGCATTGGATTCAGTCGCCAAGAAGAAAAAGCTTAATAAAATCGCTCTTGGTCACCATCAAAACGACCAGGCAGAAACAATCTTGATGCACATTTTCCGCGGGGCAGGGCCTTCGGGTGCGTCAGGTATGTTGCCGACACGCGATCATTACATCCGCCCATTCCTCGAGATCGCCCGCCCTGATATAGTTGAATATAACTATCGCCACAAGATCTCTTTTGTAGAGGACCCAAGCAACAAGGACGATACCTACAGTCGTAACTTTATTCGGAATCAAATCATGCCTTTGATCGAGCGCGAATGGAGAGGGGCCCAGAAAAACATCGTTGACTTTGGCAAAAATTGCCAAAAGGACGAAAATTATATGTGCAGCCTCGTTCACCGAACTGCTTTGAATATCTCAGAAAATGTTGTGCGGATCCCGCTCAGCCTGTTTCATTATCATGATGCTGTTGTCAATAGGGTGATCTTTGGTGCCTTGGACGAACTGGGCGAGCGTGAGAATATTGAACGAAAGCATATAAAGATGATGACAGCACTTGCCAGGACGGGAGAGAATGGGGCAAGGGTCGACCTGCCTAAGAACCTTTTCGCTGTACGCGAGTACGAATACCTTGCAGTCGTTAAACGAATTCCACCATCTGTGGCAAAGGTTTTCAGCTTCAAAATAGGTAAAACAATCTTCCCTGAATTTGGAACGGTCAATGTCAAAAAAACAATCTCGTTCAAGGACGCTGTAACGCGGGGTGAAATGGTTCTGGATGTCGATGCCGTGCCAAAAGGGGCAAAGTGGAGGACTCGTCGTGACGCTGATCAATTCAGTAAGTTTGGTGGCGGGACAAAGCCCCTGAACGCATACCTAATCGACAAAAAGATACCAAACAGATTGCGTGATAAGATTCCAGTCTTGGCGGTCGGCAGTGAAATCCTTGCCATCGCAGGAATCGAAATCGCTGACAAGGTTAGGGTGGGGCCAAGAACTCTTGAGGCTTATATCGTGGAAGTTATTAAGGATTGAGTTCTCGTACAATCGCTGGCAATTCGTCAAACATTTGTAACATGCTAGGAGAGATGCTCAACTTGATTGTGGCATCTTTTTTCTTGCGAAAACTCTCGATAATTGTGTTTCGTCGCAGGATTTGATATGACATTGCCGAGTACTTGATATGAATCTCGAATCGCATGCTTGGCTTTATCTTCGCCGCAATCGCTATCAAGGCGACCCCAATCGGCGGAAATACCATAGCAAGGATCAGCATGTAGCCATATTGCTCCAGCAGCAACTCTACCACAGGCGATAGCAGGGTATTAATCAGGAAGAACGCCCCAGTGAAAATAAATAGGGAACCGGTAAAGATAATTAGCATCTTCACCGAGCCCCAGTTATTGCTGCCTGATTTTGTACTTAAACCCCTCATCAAAATAGCAAGTCCAAAGGGTATCAAGGTCAACGCAACTGACAGCTGGGCAATCTCGTCTTGACCTGCAGTCTCTGCAATAAACAACCCAAGGAACACTATACCTGCTATCATAAATGCCCAGCCACAGGCAAACAGGACCGCAACAATCGCCCTGTTCATCATTTGGTATGAACTGGAAAATCCTGCAATCAGGTTCAAGTCTACATCTTGGTTGAATACACTCTTGCGTCCCCACTTTTTGCCGTGACTCTCACGAATAATTCGCTTATTTGTAACAGTTACTTTAGTTTTATAACTCATGGACAAAAGCCTTGGAACTTCGTCACAGTCAAATTCTTTAACAATTTTTTCGCCCTTAGCCAGTGTCATAGCACGATTCTACATCAAAAATTCTCAATCGTCAAATCCAAACAAAAATCTGATTTTATTTGGTTTAAAATTGGCTTGCCAAAGGAAGCGGAAGTGGGCTAGAATACCGACGGAGGTAATATGAAAATAATAGCAGCCAATTGGAAGTTGAACAAAACAAACGCAGAGGCAAGAGAATTTTTTGCCCAGTACAAGAAACTGGTGACGAGCACCCCGAACAAAGTAATTGTCTGTGCCCCGTTTACAACCCTTGGGGTTGAAATTCCAAACGGGGTAGAGCTTGGTGCTCAAAACCTGCATTACGCTAAGAGTGGAACATTCACCGGTGAGATCTCGGCCGAAATGCTGGTCGAAGCAGGGGTGAAATATGTCCTGGTTGGACACAGCGAACGCAGAGCCGCTCCATTCAGTGAAGATAACGAATTCCTGAATGCCAAGGTTAAATCTGCCCAGGCGGCGGGATTGACCCCAATCCTTTGCATCGGCGAGTCTCTAGAGGTTCGCGAGGAGGGGGCAACGGAAAACTTATTAAAATGGCAACTGACAACAGGGCTAAAGGACATCACCGATACAAATCTAATTGTGGCCTACGAACCTGTATGGGCAATCAGCGGGGGCGACCCAACCAAGCCGAAACCAATTGCAACTCGCGAGCAGATCGCCGAAGTTCATGCGTTTATCAAAGACTTGCTGCAGAAACAATTCAAGACCGATATTCCAGTTCTATACGGAGGGTCTGCAAATGACCAAAACATGCACGATATTTTCCCAATCCCAGGTGTTGATGGTGGCTTAATCGGTGGTGCGGCACTTGTTCCTGAAAAGTTCGCCAAATTGGCAAACTACAAATAAATCAACCTGACAGTTCCCATTGTACATATATATTGATGAATTAATCGAATTTTGTCAAAACCTCCGCACGAAAATTTGCGGAGGTTTTTCTTTACGGCAAAGGTCAAATAAATCTAAGAAGTCCAAGAAGACGAGAGGCCGCGTCGAGGTGTGGCTGGGGTTTTGGTTGTTGGGGGATTGTATGTCGGAGGAGTCAAGCTGGGGTCCCTGGCAGGGAGTAGCAGGAAGTCCAATCCTGAACAAGGCTCAGAATAACCTGGTTGACAGGAAGCGACAAAATGGACTATAAGTAGTCATATGGAATTTATCAGGAAAGTCTGGGGTAGTGTTTGGGTATTTGCACTGTATGTAGTTTGCGTTATTGTGTCGTTGGTGTCTTTTATCTTATTGGTATCTGATCCAACTTTCATAGGAGATGCCCCTGTGCCTCGAATTCAAATGCTGCTTTATTGCTGGGTTGCGATTATATTGTTCCACCTTGGGATGATTATACGCTTGGGCTTTAAAAGAAGAGTCCCCCTCTACATGGAGTTGTATTATATTTTTATAGTCCTCTCCCATTTCGTACTGGGCAGTACACTTAGACTTTTTGACCAAGGCTGGCATTTTGATAAAATCTTGCACACCGCATCGGGTGCGGTCGTCGCGGGTATAGGTATAACCCTTGCCCTTGCAAAGACCAAGGGGTTGAAACGCGGCCACATGCTACTGTTTGCGTTTTGTTTTTCAATGATGGTAGCAGTGATGTGGGAATTCGCCGAGTTCGGGATAGACGCAATTTTTGGAACAAATATGCAAAGATGGCAAGACGACCCGTATCAAACGGTATTTGGGACACCGATGGGCAGTGGTCTTATTGACACAATGATGGATATGATAACCCACGCAATAGGTGCACTTGTAGTAGTCGTCGGTTATGTCATATACAAAAAACGCCAAGAAAAAAAACTACTCCCAATCTCCCAAGATGTCGAATTACCTGTGGTTGACGATCCAGAATAAATTGGTTGACAAAGGGGTTGCTCGTGCATATAATATCCACATGAACTTTGTCGTAAAAGACTTGTCAAAAGGGGTATTCATGCCTTTACCTGCGTGCAGAATGACATCGTACGCATGGTTTTTGATGGTCTAGTAATAAACTAAGACTTTGTCGAAACCCCCGTACGATGTGCGGGGGTTTTTCTTTGCGACAAAGTTCTGAAAATTAAAAAAGGAGAACTCAAATCATGAGTAAACTAAGAAAAGTAGTAATAGGTTCAACGCTGGCAATGGCACTCGGTATGGGTGTTCTAGGCTACACATCAGATGAAACATATGTAACGAACCTGTCCCAGGTATCAGCCGAGGAAATTGAAAGACTAGAGCTGACCAGACGCGAAAGGTCCGCATCCGCCGGTGGAACTGTGGGCAGAGAGGTTCGATACATCGACCAAGATGGAAACGCCCTGCGCCGAGAACTGTCGTACGAAGAAAGATTCGGAAACGCCGTAAGGGCTGCTCTGGTAGGCGGTGTGACTACTGGTGCGGCTGCATGGGCTATCGGCGGTGCACTTTCTGTCAAGGAAGATGAACGAAGCTAGTGACAGGGAAAGACCGCGAAAAATGGTCTTTTTGCTTGACTAACTGTGTAAGTATCGCAGATACTAAAGGCATGAAAACTTTTTTCAGAACTTTTGTAGTGGTTGCAATTTGCATAACCTTTGCAGGAGCAGCGTTTTTTGTTAATCCTCCATCAGCGGCAAGGGTAATGGCCAGTTACTGGATCGACCATGCCGCGACCGATTGGTACGACGGCGGGGATGGAACCGACGGCGATCCGTGGATTATCTCGTCGCCTGAATTACTCGCCCGTATGGCCCAGCAAACGGCAATAGTCGGTGTCGCGGGTAATGCTATTCGTGCTGGACACTTTCTGATTACCGAAGATATAGATCTGACAGGTCACAATTGGGAGCCAATGTCCCAGGCCGCAGCATTAACAGCTGTCTTCCGAGGGAGTTTGAGGGCCCTTCCTAACGCTACCATATATAACATGGCAATCGTATCGGATCTTGACCAAGTTGGTTTCTTTGTTAGCATCGGGGCGGGTGCGATCATAGATGGGTTGACATTCAAGAATGCCAGTCTAGAGAACACTAGGACGGGAACTACTCCTGCGGGCTCGCTGGGTGTGCTGGCTGGGCAAATTTTGCCATCCAACCATGCAAGTAATGTTACAGCAATTTCGAATATAACAGTAGAAGATGCTTACCTAACAAATATGACGGCTGCTGGAAATATCCGAACAGGTGGTCTGGTAGGGGCCATCGCGGGAGAAGTGCATGTAGAATTCAATGACATTAACCTAAGTGGCATTGTTGTGGATTCGCTGTCTACCGTTGGGGGAGTTCTTGGGTCTTCCGCTGGACATCGCAGTGATACAACAATTATTGATACAACTGTTGAGATCACGGCGGACATCACTGCGACTGCCTTTGGTGGTTTTGTTGGTGTTTTCGGTCCAACAAACGCACCAAGTAATAATTTCGAGGCAGGAATTCTCACGGTAAAAGACAGTACAGTGGAAATAGACCTAACATGGCAAAACACTGGCCCGACAACACACTCAGTGGGTGGAGTAATCGGAGTAGTCAGTTCCTCGGCCTTGCATGCAGATATACCACCCGCACATCAAGAAATAACAGTAATCAACCCAACAACAGTGGACATTGATAACATCACAATCAAAGGGGATATGGAGTTCCTGACTGGTGGGGCTATGCCGAACCGTGGACGAATTGTAGGAGGAATTAATGGGATATATTCAGACATCACAATAGGGGATGTCTGGGTGGATGAACTGGAGACTAGCTTGTACCCAGAATGGACCCCAAGGGCGGCCACAAACCCATCGGGCCTGACAACATCATTCCTTGGTGGATTGCCAACTAATGCTGCACAAATTGCTGCATCCCAAAATGAAATCAGAATCCAGCAAAGTGCATCCATCGCGTTTAATACAGGTGCGGGTGGCGAAGTAATGACATCATTACCCGCCCGATATCGCCTAACTCCAGGACAGTTCACATTCCAGATACCGAACATTACTCCAGAGCTAAACAATGGGAATAGCAAGTTCCTCGGATGGGCAACTACTTCGGGCGGAACAGTCGCACACCAACCAAATGACACAATAAATGTCAACAGAGGTGCTCATACACTATTTGCGATTACAGACCAAGTAATGCACACAGTAACTTTTGTCAGCCAGGGCACAACATACACAACCCGTCAAATAGGTCAAGGAAGTGACTTAACCGAATGGATTGTTCCGTCAACCGCACCAACCGGCCACACATTCAGTCACTGGTACAACACCGCAGAGGGTATTCTGTTCACAGACGGCGATTCCTTAACAATAAACCAGCCCCTGACCCTGACCGCACACTTCACATTGAACCAATACATAATTACTTTTGAAGAGCTTGGTGGCTCACTGGTTGCTCCAATAGCACAAAATTTCGGAACAACCCAGACTCTCACCACCTCACATGTCTCTAGTCTGACCCACTATGACTTCCTTGGTTGGGCGACCTCAAATGGAGGGGCAGTTGTGTATGAAATCGGCGATGATATTACATTCACAGGCGACAGAACTCTTTGGGCGGTGCGCACCCCAACCGAATACGAGATCTTGTTCACCCATGTCCATGGTGCAATAAACCCAAATCCTGAGACTTTTATCTACACTGATGTAGATTTTTACCTCCAGCCATTAACAGGTCGCACGGGTTGGACTTTCCAGGGCTGGTATGCTGACTGGGAATTCGAAACTCCAATTGCCGAAATCACTGTCGTTGCGCACACAGTCATCTGGGCACGCTGGACTGCTGACGAATTTACTATCACATACCATAATGTTCACGGGGCAACAAATCCAAATCCAATTACTGTTTTCACAGTCGAGTATCTTGACCTAGTTCTTGGAAACCTGGACGGCAGGCATGGTTGGGTGTTCCAAGGCTGGTATAGTGACGAGTCTTTGACCATACCAATCACCGAAATTACAACTCTTGGAAATGTCGAACTATGGGCAAGGTGGCAAGCAGTGATAACCGTCAACGGTACGCAAACAAATCTGACGGAGGGCTTGGCAACGATTGCCGATTTACCAGATCCAGACGACCGTGAAGGTTGGATTTTCCTAGGGTGGAGTCTGAACGCTGGACTGAACGCTCCAGTAGTACTGCTTGACCCTGACACCATCTTGACCGCCGGAATGGACTTGGTCGCCCAGTGGGAGGTAGAGGGAAGTGGCGGTGGTATGGAGTTATGGCTGATTATATTGTTGATATCAATAGTAGCAATTGTCGCATTTGTAGGTATAACTTTGATCTTCCTTGGGCGAAAGAAAGCTTAAAAAGTAGTTGACAATATTCTCTAACTTTCATATAATCTAATTTGTAATGATGGGCAAAGCCCAGCATATCGAGTGAATCTCGATATAAAACAAAAAGGAGGCCAAAATGGCAAAAGCAAATTTTGACAGGAGCAAACCCCATGTCAATATCGGAACCATTGGTCACGTTGACCATGGTAAAACAACTCTGACCGCGGCTATCGCGTCGTTATTTGGTGTGGACAAAGTCCGTTACGACCAAATAGACAAAGCTCCAGAGGAGAAAGCTCGTGGTATCACCATTAACACCGCTCATGTCGAGTACGAAACGGCAACTCGTCACTATGCCCATGTTGACTGTCCTGGTCACGCGGACTATGTTAAAAACATGATTACTGGTGCTGCTCAAATGGACGGTGCTATTCTTGTGGTTGCCGCAACAGACGGTCCAATGCCACAAACCAAAGAACACGTTCTGCTTGCACGCCAAGTTGGTGTTCCGCACATCGTCGTATTTATGAACAAGTGTGACTTGGCTGACGACGAGGAGTTGCAAGGTCTTGTCGAGATGGAAATCCAAGACATCCTGAACAAATACGGATTTCCTGGGGACAAAACTCCAATTATCCGTGGTTCTGCATCCAAGGCATTGGCTGCTATTATGGAAGGTAAAACAGACGACCCAGCGGTCGAGCCTATTAAAAAGCTTATGGATGCGGTCGATTCGTTCATCCCAACCCCTGCTCGTGACACCGACAAGCCATTCTTAATGCCTGTTGAAGATGTCTTCACAATCACAGGTCGTGGTACAGTCGCAACCGGTCGTGTCGAGCGTGGTGGTCTGAAGCTGGGTGATGTTGTTGACATCGTCGGTCTAGGCAGTAAAAAGCAAACAACCGTTACTGGTATCGAAATGTTCCGTAAGAACCTTGACTCCGCTATGGCGGGTGACAACGCGGGAATCTTGCTGCGTGGTGTCAACAGAACAGACATCGAGCGTGGTATGGTCTTGGCTGCTCCAAAAACAATTACTCCACACACCGAGTTCACAGCCGAGGTTTATGTTCTGAAAAAAGAAGAAGGCGGTCGTCACACACCATTCTTCAACGGATACCGTCCACAGTTCTTCTTCAGAACTACAGATGTTACCGGTTCGATCGAGCTTCCAAAAGGCACCGAGATGGTCATGCCTGGTGACAACACCACAATGACAATCAAGCTGATCACGGACGTTGCTATCGAAAAAGGTCTACGTTTTGCAATCCGTGAGGGTGGCCGTACCGTTGGTTCCGGTGTCGTCGCAACAATCATCAAGTAATTGTAAACAAAAAAGCCTACGGGCTTTTTTGTATTAAAAGGAGACTATATGAAAAAATTATTTGCCCTTGTCCCAATTATCGCACTTATCGGAATGGCGACCATAATGTCAACAGGTTGCATCGCTGCCGTTCGTGGTGTTGGAGGAATGGTGGAGAAAGAACAAGAGATTACAGGAAGTTTCACCTCCATACGCATCAGCAATGCATTAAATGTGACATTCAGGCATGGCGACGAACACACAGTTACTGCAACAATGCAAGAAAACTTGTTCGAATTATTGGTTATTGATATTAGTGCCAATACACTTAATGTAATCATGAGCCAAAATTTCAGGGTCTCAATTGGCTACACACCACGCATTGTAATCACTGCACCTCAATTATCTAGCATATCATTGGCCAACGCAACCACAGGATATGTCCAAAGTGCAATTACAGGCGATGCGTTCAGGGTATACTTAAGTGGTGCAAGTACAATCAGCGTCCCCAACCTAGGCGTAAATACCTTATATGTGAATGCTTCTGGTGCATCGTCCGCTACACTTGGTGGCAATATAGCTGTCTTCGCAAATGTATTTGCATCGGGTGCTTCAACCATTGCACTTGGCGGCAATGCAACCACTGCATGGCTGTCTGCTTCGGGGGCGTCCGATATCCGTGCATTGAATTTGCAAGCACGATACAGCAGTGTCGCCGCATCGGGTGCATCCCATGTGCGTATCGCAGTTTCCGAAACTTTATCCGTAACCGCAACCGGAGCAAGCAGTGTTCGCTATCGCGGCAATCCAACGATAATTTCACAAACTCTCTATGGTGCATCAACACTTAGGCGAGTTGACTAATTAAAAGAAATTATGCTACTATCCCTTTGGGGTTAAAAGAGAGGAAAATATATGGACAAGCGACGGTATTTTAACATGATCATAACCGAAAAGGACATGCAAGATATGGGCCGGTCTTAATCATATGAACAATTCATGCATAGAACACATGAGAAGGCGGAATGGGGAAGGGATGGAGAGTCTCGTTGGACTTCATTTGACGAGGCTCAACAAGACTGGCAAAGAGCGGGCCGAGACAATGAAATCACTCCTCTCGAGAGGTAAAGGAGCTTCGGCTCTTTTTCTTTAGGTATAGAAAACCAGTATGGATTTCGATATTATTCGACATTGACACGCGTTTTTTGACGGAGTATACTTTCTCACCGAAGGAGGTATTCAAGTGAAAAAAAGAAAGCGTAATGGTTTGAAAATGCTAGGCTTAGGTGCGGTCGCGATCGCATCTGCAGGTTTACTCGCGGCATGTACAACGGTTGCCGCAGGAACAGGACCAGACAGAGAGCTAGAAGAAGTAAGGTACGAACTTGCATCAGTTCAGGCCAGCCTGGCTGCGGCGGAAGCCAGCCTTTTGGAGGCAACAAATAACCTGAACACAGCCCAAGCCAACTTGGCAACAACTCAGGCAGATTTGGTGGCAACGATTACTCTGCGTGACACGGCTCAGGCAAATGTAGTAAGGCTGGAAGGAGAACTTGCAACTGCCGAGGGGCAACGAGATACTATCCAGACACAGTTACTATTGGAACAAGCAGAAGTATCTCGGCTAAGTGGGCGAGCAATAGTCCTGCAAGGCGAAATAAATACTTTGAACAGTCAGATAGCAGTCCTGAATGGATATGTTTTACATTACCAAAATCAACGCAATCACTATCGTGCGGCCCTAGCAAATATGGAAGGACAGCGTGACAGCTATCGTGCAGTAATGGGTGTCCTTAACCTAATTGGTGCACTGCCTAACAATATAACAATTGCTGACTACACAGCGGTTCGTGAAGCACAGCAAGCGTTTAATAGCTTGACTACTGCCCAGCAGGGTATGGTTACCGCCGCATTTGTGACCAGGCTTGACAACGCGGTCGATGCTATCAGTAATGCTCAGGCCCTCACCGTCGCAGACTTTAACGCGGATGGCCGTGGAATAATCACAGCAATCGAGAATGGTGTCAGTATAACTGGAAATGCATGGACAGATGGTGCGATTTGGTCTGTAAGCAAAGGGCTGAAGTCGATGATATTTAATTTAGCTTCGACCTTGGAAAATAACCAGTTTGCGACATTCATTATATCATTCAATAATATAGTTGGTGCTCATGCGGGCGAAAACAGATTTGGTGTTGCAAAATATGATGGTAATCTATACTTTGGTCAAGTGGGTGGAGTTGACTGGGCATCCCCAGAAGCTGCTATCGCGGGACAGTTGGTTCAAATCCGTAACGGCATGCAAATCGCATCAGAGGGACAATTTGTTATAAGCTTTGATTTTGATGCCAATGCAATGTCAGCGGTAACAGAGGGCGAGGTAATTAACTGGATAATCCCTGCGGCTGCCCAGAATATTCGTGCTTTGTGGGTAATAACAAACACAACGATTGATCTTACAAGCATGCGTTTTGTCGCATCTGAAAGGAACGACCTTGGAGCAAGTGACTTCAGTGTCGCGGGTCGTGGTGACGCAACAGTTACTGACATAGAAGGCGGAGTTCAATTAACATTTAATCACAATGCAGATGGGCCAATTTGGAGGGCAGACAAGGCACTGGAAGCCTTTGCATTCGATATGGAAGCGGATATTCAAAATGGTGAATTCGTGGTAGTGATGTTCTCATACAGCAATCACCAAGGAAACCACACTGGCATCAACGAGGCTCGACTAGGAATTGCAAGAGATAACAGTGGTCAATTATTTACAAGATTCATCGGCGGAGTAAACTGGGGAAGCCTGAACACAACATTTGATGAAATTCTAGGGGGACAGGCAATCAACTCACTTGGGAGAGTGATCTTTACTTTCAACTTTGATGCTCGCGAGGCAACTGCTCGGATTGGTGGTACAACCCTTATATCCACAATTCCATCCAATGCATCCGAGGTTCGTGCTCTTTGGGTTGCGGGAACGGCAAACAGTATCGACATGACCTCAATCACTGTCATCGAAGGTGCTCCAGTTGTGTTTACATCACCAATAGCTTCAGTTCGTGCCCGAATGCAACACGGCGACAGGCCGCTAATTGCCCAATTCACACTTGACCGCTCGTTCACATTCGGCCAAGAGGCAAACGAGCAGGCCTCTGCGGCTCACATCGCAGGGCTTCAGGCACTCATCGAAGGCAATGCCACAACAACAATGCTCAGCAATGACATAGTTATCTTCGCCCAAACAGGCGATGGCGTTGTAACCCAGGTTCGAAATCGCTACTGGGGTGGTTTCTTCGCGGTGGCAAACGCGGACGATCGTTCAATTGTGACGGCTGCTCCAAGTGCTTCAAGTACAGGCCGCATTTTGGCTCCAACAATTCCCGGACAAGCATTCGATATTGCCAAGAATCTAACAGGTGTAATCGGTGCCAGCACTGACTGGGAAGTTGTTATGATGGTTATATATAATGGGCAAGTATTCCGCTACACAGTCGCTGGAACAGGCAATAACGCAGTATGGTTTGTCGTATAACACAAGAAAAAAAGAGCCATTGGCTCTTTTTCTTACTGTCTGCCTTGAATCAACTGCCCGTCGATGTTGATGACGATGAAGTGATTATTCCCAGTATTCGTGACGAATTGGACGAACCAGAACGCTGCCAAGGACTCGCGATCAGTAATAATTTTGACATAGCTCTCAAACGATGCTACACCCTCGGCGGTCAGTTCCGACTTGAAATGCTCGACCCCTATCCCTAATGCCTTTTCCCATGTAATGGCGTCTGTTGGCATAGCTTGTGCCAATTCAAATGGGTGTTCGTCGAATGTAAATACAATTTCTGTTCCCGCTTCAACCAATTTTCCTAGGTCATAGCCGAAGTTCCTTCCAAATTGATTACGCTCTAGGGTTATCTCCACCGGTTCGGCATCACCGATTTGGATTGTGCCGGTAATTTCCTGAATATCAATCAGATTAATCCCGCGCGGCTCTACATTAATCAAGGCAAACGGTACGGTGCTAGTGTCTGCAACACCATCCATTTGATAATTTTGTTCTCTGATACCACTGAAGAACTGCACACGCAAGTCCTCGGTCTGCGCCTGCATCATGTAAAACCTAGCCTCGGCGATGTTAGCCATTGCCCTTTCGTGCAGGGTTTTACTGCCTCCGCCACTCAGCATCACAAAGAGGAATACCCCCAAGACGGCTGCAATCCCTATAAAGGCAAGCAGCTTCGTCCTTCCAATTTTTTTAAACAGTCTTCTCACTTTGACCTCCTATACAAGAATATTAAATTGTGTTACAATTAATGCATGAAAAATATTTTGAGGGAACACAATATCGTACCCTATGCCAAAATGAAGGCAATGCTGGAAACTCACCAAGATGTCGCTATGGTCCATGCAACGGGAACAGGC
>WRBH01000003.1 GCA_009784665.1 Bacillota bacterium
GAAAAGGCGGCTGAAGGTCTGTTTCGCCCGCACAGAGGTCTCCAGCGACCTCGCAGGGTTTTCGTCGTCAATAAAGAAGTAATTTACGGCAACGCGATTAACAACTCTGGAGGTCACTTGCAAGTGCGGCGACAACACCGCTGCCCAGTCTCTGATAGCGTAACTCTTAACCGTGGTAGTACGGGTCTGGCCTCCAGTGGATTCGGTAAGGACAATGCCACTTGATGCCATAACAAAATTACGAGGCTTTCGCATGGTGACATGGAAATTGTGCATGGCGTTAAAGAATGGGTCACCGTTATAGCTGTACACATTTGTCATCCAGTTCCCGTCAATTTTAATAACCGGAACGGGGTAGAAATTACCCAAATTTATAACCCTGTCTGTCCATCCCAGGCGATGTGCAACATTAGCAATATAAACAACATAATCAATAGCAATCACAGCCCTATCACCAGGCTGCAGTTCCGCTGGGACAATAAGCAAGTTCTCGTCCTCTCCGCCTATTATAATATCGATGGATGCTCCATTTACTGTAACACGGCTGATGTCAATTCTTCCAAAGCTCTTGCCATCGGGGAAGGCTCGGGGCATATCATATGCCGACACAGGGAAATGCTGGGATCCCTCGCGAAATGCGTTTGCGAAAATATGGAACTTAACCTCACTCTTTGGGGCTTCGGTTCGATTGCGATATTCAATGGTTTGGTTTACCGTCAAGGTTTTTGCATCATTATCAAAAACAATATTCATTGTTATGGTGTCCGAATTCCGTGCAGCCCTTGCCAGTGGGTCTTCGTGCCGCATCAGGACGAATATAGATACAATCAATGCACCACTGACAACCAATACTAATACCAACGACAAAATTTTCCGCATACGCTATGGATATGCTTGCGTTGGCGATTTAAGATATATAATGGCGACATTACCGGCATGGAAGTAGGGATTCTGACAAAACCTCGCAAAAATCTGTGCGAGGTTTTTGTTTAACTGGAGTTGTGAAAAAATTTGTATTTGTTCTGGCGTTGCCTGTGTACTTGACTGGGTGTTATGTATTTGCGGGGTCGGGGAGTGTAACGAATGATATTACTGTAGACAATCACTGGCAATACTTAAGTATCACTATTGTTGATAACAGGTTACAAGTCTTCAGCGAAATTGAAGGGGCCTCGTTTGACAATGTCCTGCTGACCTATCAAATATATAATCCCTCTCGTCAGACTAGAGTATTGTTACTATCAAGTTCAGGTATCGGTGAAACACAAGAGTGTCTATTTTTGTTTCCCATCATCCTGAACATCAGCGGAATCGTCAACTACTCTAGCGGATAGGATATGCAGCAGGTTGTAACGACTGTCTTGCAAATCTTTACGATCAAAAAATGTCTTTTCGGCCGCTGCCCAAACAAAGACCCAGCTTATGATAAATAAAATCTCCTGGCGAAAGTACGAATCTACAAATAGACCAACCGCTAAAACAGCACATCCAATCAGGAAAAATATCAAGGCCTTAATTCGATTTTCGCGAATATCTTTGCGAATATGTAGCAACTCATTTGTTGCCATTGTTTCCAGGTTCTCTTTGAAATTATCGACATATTGGCTGGGAATCTTAATCTCTATCTCTTCGTTTAAATTAACATACTGACACTCGGCTCGCATTCGGGTAAAGCCCGCCCATGACAGTTTGCCGTCCTTAAAGTCATCGTTTTCCAAGACGACTTCATTCTCGCGAATGTTGCGACATTTGTCGAAGACTTGTTTTTCTAATTCCCTGAACTCTCGTCTTTTGCTCATAAGTTTAAATGTAATGCACAAAATATTACTTGTCAACTCTTGTCGAAAGTGGTATATAACTAATATAGGGGGCTTCAATGAAAAAAATAGTATTGTTAGCGGGATTGATTCTTGTTATAGGGGCGTTACTTGTAAGTGGGGTTGCTGTATCCGACACAGCAAACTCAAGAGCCCAGGGGTCCGGGATGCAACAGCTTGGGTTGCCTCGTCCTATATATATCGTTGATCAGCCTGAATATTTTACTTATGAGCAAAGTGGTTTATATGCAACAATCACTGGTCTTGATACAGCTGCGTTAAGTCAATCGATAAATATTGAGGACTATAATCTATATCTAGATATTCCAAGCACCATCAGTGCACTTCCTACATTAACCGTCAACAACATCGCGAATATGGCCTTTAGGGGGGACAGTGCTGCGAATCGCGGAAACATCATAGGGGTCACACTTCCTAATACAATTCATACTGTGGGCTCGCAGGCGTTTGCGAATAATATCATAGAGACCCTGTATATACCAGATAGTGTAACCGCTCTCGGCGGATTGGCTTTTATGCACAATAACTTGACTCATATTGATATTCCAGGCAGTGTTACGAACTTTGGTGTTGATATGTTCCTGAACAATCGATTGACCAGTGTGAACATCGGGGAGGGTGTTACACAAATCCCTCAGCAAACTTTTGCCAATAATTTTTTGCCAAGTATTGTTATTCCTTCGACCGTAACAAATATAGGGGTTGGGGCTTTTATGAATAATGATCTAGCCAGCATCATAATCCCCGATGGAGTTACGATGATTAATAACTCTGCTTTTTTTAACAATGATATTTCTGGCGCATTGATATTGCCAGCGGGCCTTGTAGAGGTAGGGGCCAATGCATTCCGAGGAAACAATATAGAAACTCTTGTTTTTCCAGAAAGCATAGCTGTTGTCGCTGCTGGGGCATTCGGTGATAATGCTCTTACAAGTGTAACCTTTCCTGCAGGAAGCCCTATAAGCACAATCAGCCAGGTTTCATTTATGAACAATTTCTTGACAAGTATCCAGCTGCCAAATAATGTTACGAACATAGGGTATATGGCTTTCTCGAATAATCTTCTAGGCGGTCATCTTCATATCCCGCATGGTGTAGTGGAAATACAGCATAATGCCTTTGCAACGAACAGCATCACTACTGTATCATTTCCAGATACTTTGATAACTATTGGACCATACGCATTTCAATCAAATGATTTGACAAGTGTTGATTTTCCAAGCAGTGTTACAACTATAGGAGCAAATTCATTTAGAATGAACGATATTGATACCGTTGTTCTAACCAATAATATAACTACACTGGGCGAATGGGCGTTTTGGAATAATAACTTGACAAGTGTCCAAATACCCAATACCCTCACGGTTTTGAATGCTGGTATATTTGCTGATAACGATATAACAAGTGTCATCATTCCTGAGAGCGTTACCCAAATTGACAGGTATGTGTTCGCACGCAATGATCTCACACAGATATCAATCCCCAACGCTGTAACCTCTATTGGGGAAAACGCATTTGTGCACAATCCGCTTGCCACAATTGCTATTCCAAATTCTGTTGTTACAATGGGGATGACTGTCTTTACTGGCAACCCAAACAATGCAACTATTTTCATACAGCATTCAGCAGTCCCATCCACATGGCCAGCTAACTGGAGGAATGCGGCAAACACACTTGTTCTGAATGCCATTCCGCGCCCAACAATCACCGCAACAAATTCTGGTGGATCAATCACGGGCATTGATCCAACGGGAGAAGAAATCGATTGGGCAATGGGCGTAACCATGACAATTACCAACCCAAACGGTATTGGCGAGATTGAAGTCAATGGGCAAGTCATATCTGGTACAGATGGTCGCTTGAATAATGACTCGGCAGCATGGACATTAAGCACCATTAACGCGACCACCGTGACCCTTGCCCTTACTCTTATCGGTCATGACCTTGACATCGAGGTTCGCTACCCAACCTTCGACATCACACTTGGTGCAAATGTCACAACTACTGGCGGGTTGACTGGGGTACCACAGGGGACCCAGCGAACCCTGACCGCGAACCCAGATCCAGGTTGGAACTTTACTCACTGGACGACAACAAGCGGTACAATCGCTTCACCGAACGAGGTCACAACCTTGTTCACACTAGGCTCTGCAAATGCCACAGTCACTGCCCACTTCCAGGCATACTTCACCCTTAATGGTGTTGAAACTGACATCACCTCAACGATATATGAAATTGGACACTTGACATCTCTTGCATATCAAACGGGTTATCGCCAGTTCCTGGGTTGGGGAACAACTGCATCAATGGCCTTGTCTGAGTACACTGCACTAACACCCGGTATGATACTTATTCCTGTGTGGCAGGACTATGTGACGGTCAATGGTGTAAGGGTTAACATTACCGCAGAAGTTGCGATTGTCGCTGACCTGACACCGCCTGCGAATCAGGCTGGGGCAAGAGAATTCCTTGGTTGGAATGTGTCAGATGTAACGCCTCTTCTTGCTGGTATGACAATCACTCCTAGATGGCAGGAGTATGTCACAGCAAATGGCGCCAGGGTTAACCTAACACCCGAGGTCAATCAAGTAAATCATCTAGAGCGGTTAGAGCGTGATGGCTATATCTTCCTAGGGTGGTCCCTGGATGGCGAGACGCTACTCGCAGGCTCACACAATCTTGTCGCGGGTATGGTTCTTGAAGCAATGTGGAACGAAGTTTCTCGTGATATTTGGCCTTGGATTGTCGTTGGGGCTGCGGCTGGTTTATTATTGATATTGCTAACTCTTGGTGCTATCCTTTGGCGTAGGCGTACTAAATAGAGTATAATGATTAAGATGATATACTTAGATAATGCGGCGACAACGAAACCTGACCCACGGGTTCTTGAGGCTATGTGTGGGGCAGAGGAGAAATTTTATTTTAACTCGGCAGGACTCTATAGTGGTGGTATCAATTCCAAAAGGGAGCTAGAGTCCGCTGCGAATCTGATACAATCTAGATTGACGAGATCTCGTTCTGGACAGTTAGTTTTTACAAGCGGTGCTACCGAGGCAAATAATCTTCTCGTTTTCGGTAAGATTATAACTCCACGGCACAGGTTAGTGGTATTAAGTGGCGAGCACAGCTCTACCTACAGTCCATCGGTATTCTTAAGACAAAATAATGTTCAGGTTGATTACATTCCATTGTTAAAAAATGGCGAGGCAGATCTAGTCGCATTGGCACGGCTTGTCACTCCTGAGACAACTCTCGTTTGTTTTTCACTGGTGAATTCGGATACAGGTGTCCTGCAAGACGCAAAGGAAATAGTCCGGATAATAAAGGGCATCAGTCCCAAAACCCATGTCCATTGTGATGCGGTCCAGGCATTTTGCAAACATGATTTTGATGTAGAGGCTATGGGACTGGACAGCTGTGCAATTTCTGCCCATAAAATCTATGGACCCAAAGGTGTGGGGGCATTGTGGATAAGAAAGGGCGTTACTTTGCGTCCCATAATGTTTGGGGGATCTGACCATGGATTCAGGCCAGGGACGGAAAATAATGCAGGAGTAATTGGATTTGCTAGGGCGGTGGAGATATTTGATACCTATAAAGAATTGAATCATATATCAACCTTGCATGCAAAATTGGTCGAAGGACTGCCAAAACTGGTAACATTGTCGACTGGTACTTATTCACCCAAGAACCCTTATATCGCAAATTTGCTGCTACCTGTGATGGGGCATCATATGTTGAATGCATTGTCGACAAAGGGTATATTCGTTGGGTTGGGGTCGGCATGTTCTTCCCGAGCTACAAAAAATCGAACAATGCTGGCAATGGGGCTGACCGAGAAACAATCCAAGAACATTATCCGCGTCAGCTTCGGGCGATACAATACGCTTGACGAGGTCGAGGGGTTCCTGAAAGAACTTGCAAGTTCGCTGGAAGAGTTGTTATAATAGACCATGTTTAACAGAAATCAATTTGCGTATGACTCAAAGAGTGGTGACCTAACAATGCATATCCCAAGCCATATGGTATCTCTTGAAATAAACGAGGAGGATTTTGATAATCCAGGCATCCAACATTATGCAAGCTATCTTATTACCAACTATCCTGCAAACAAGGACAGAATCCTCAGATACATATACAATGACTTGAAGGAGTTTTATAATTACATCCCTGAGGCGGAATTTGTCCAAAAAGTTGGAAATCCAACAATCAGTATACTAAGTGACAACGACGCCGAATTCGTGTATCTAGAATCGCAATTGGACGAGCACCTGATAACCCTAGAGGTCACGGGCAACTATGAACTCTCCTATGTAACATGTGATGGCTAGTATTGACAATTTCTATGGTTTGTGGTAAGATATTGTATGACATCACAAGAATGGGGAAATGACTTGGAGGATAAGGTCAGATTCAAGACTAAAGTATTTTTTACTGCAATAAAGCGGTCATTTGACAAAGAGCAGAAATTAGGCAAGCTGAGATACATCAAAAACTATTGCAAAGATGCTCAAGAACTTTTTGAAGTTCTCACATCACAAGTCAAGATGGAAATTGGTAAAGATGGTAGGGAAATATTTCATGCCGACGATAATGGCAAACTGATTATGCGACAACCAAGTCTGTTTGATAAAATGTTGGCTAGAGAGCAAATCGCGAATAGAAGGGGAATGGCGAAAGAATTGGGGGAGTATTAAATCAGTCAATGAATCATGCCGCCCGCTGCGAAAACCCTGTTGAAGAATTCTCTTGACAAGACTCAACATGTGCGTTAAAATTGTGGCAATACTAAGGCGGGCGTGGGTCCGCTTTTACTTTGAGGAGGTAAGTATGATGAAGAGTAAAGAATTTTTCGCCGCATTGGAACAAATGGCGGGCGAGCGTAACATGACAATCGAGGAAATTATCGCGGACTTTTCCGAGGCTCTAACTATTGGGCTGCGTAAAATGTTCGGCGAAGGGCGTGGAGTTCGTGTTGAATTGGATCACAAGAAGAACACAATCAAGGTCACCGCATACCGTGTGGTTGTCGACACAGACGATGTCGAGGACTGGGAACGCGAAGTATGCTGGTCAGAGGCCAAGGAAATCAAGCCTGACTGTCAACCTGGTGACATTATCGAGGAAGAAGTTAATCTGAAGGACTTAGGTCGTGTTGCGGCAATTACCATGAAGCAATTTATGAACCAAAAAAACCGCGAGAGGACACGCGAATCTGCGTTGCAAGAAATTAACGCCCGTGCTGACCAAATTATCACCGCACGAATTACAAGGGCCGACAGGGATAGTTATCATTTGGAAATTCCAGGCAGTTCTATCGAAGGAATTTTGAACACTCGTGGACAAATCCCGGGGCAAGCACACCGAGTCGGCGAATTTATCAAGGTATATGTAAACCCAACATTTGACGACCGCAGAGGCGAAATTTATGTTACCCGTTCAACACCGCAATTTGTTAAAGCGTTGTTTGACCTGGAGGTTCCAGAGTTTGGCCGTGGCGAGGTTATCGTCAAGGCAATTGCAAGGGAAGCGGGCTACAGGACAAAATTATGTGTGACCAGTGAAGTCGAGGGTATTGATCCAATCGGGGCCTGCGTCGGTTCAAAAGGCAGCCGTATTCAAAATGTTCTTGCGGAACTGGGCGGTGAAAAGATAGACCTTATTCCATGGTCTGATGAACCTCTGGAATTCATCGCTGCGGCCCTAAGCCCATCACCAGTAGTCAGTGTCGAGGCTGTCGAAGGTGAACAGCGTGCTAGGGTAATCGTTCCAAACGACAAACTGTCCCTAGCCATCGGAAAAGGCGGTATGAATGTGCGTCTTGCGGCGAAACTGACTGGCTGGAAAATTGATGTTCTGTCTGAAGAAAAAGCCGCGGCAATGGCGGCGGAAAACAGCTAACTAAAACGGCAATTCATCCTCTGGTTCTGGATTATAAATCGCTGCGGTTTGATAGCTGGATTGTTCTTGGGTCGCTTCGGCAATCTTTTGATAAACTTGATTTGCTTTTTCAAAAATTTCTTTTTCTTGGGTATGGTCCTTGAATAATTCATTAACCAATTGGTTCAACTCCTCAAAATTATCTCGTCCTATAAATGATGCCAGACTGAATGGGCTGCCATTCAGTACCGCGTCTATTACTTCTTCCCGATAATCGCGGACAAGAGGGGCCAGAAGTTTTCGGCAGGACTGACCGTACCCAGATATTTTACTATCTGATTTTGTTCGCTCTTTTGGTTCAAGCAAGTATACCCCTTTTGACATCAGGTACGCCCTAGCCTCCAGTGCAAATGTATCCGTCAATATCTCGTTTAGGATTTCGAACTCTCGTTTTTCCGTATTTATATCGTTATTCTTCGCATGAAAGATGTCTAATCCAGCACTCCTGTTAAATGTATTAGTAGCAATATGGATAAGCTCGTGCAAGATGGTGAACATCAAATTACCAATAGGCACGAGCCCAGAAGATAGGGTAAACATCATCAGGGCTGGTTGGGTATTCATCATACAGGTTTTGTTCCTGGAAACATTCTCATATATATTCTTATAAAGTTCTCTATTGTTTTCTGGAGTAACGCCAATTTCCTCACACATGGTTATAAAGTCGGGGCGCATACTAATAACCTTTCGCTGATAGTCCTCTCTATAGGATTCACCCAATTTATCTATCTTTTCAAATTCTTCTTTTGAAGGGATTATGTCGGAGTATTTCTGCAGCAGTTCCATATGCTCCAAAACCTCTTCCCGTGTTTTTGGACTTTTGATTCTATTCTCTTCAAGAATTTCCAGCTTTTGTAAAAAATTTCGCTGTAGCCAAATCACAGAACTAACACTGGATGGATCCTGTTCACCTGAATCAAGGAACTTTTGTATCTTGTCCATCGCGTCCCCGTCAAATCGTTCAAGATCGGTCGAAAAAACACCCGCATGCATTTGCCCGAGTAATATTTCTTTGTTTTTCTCGGGGCCCATATTGAATAACTTTCTTAACCCGCTGGGCAGCAGAGGGAAAACATCTTGGAAAAATCTTTGATGCAGCCCAGCGTGTATGAAATCTCTCCGATCTTGTTCTGCAGCGGCGTCATCATGGATGTCGTTAAAATTCTCTCTATATTCAAGTGCCTTTGCATGATATTCATCGCCCAGTTGCTTGAACCATTCATTTTTAATTCCTTTCTCATCATCGGGTCGGTTTATGGCCGCATAGTCATACCAAGTGCTTGATCCAAAATTTCCAAAAATTGAGGATATCAAGTCACTTGGCTTGCCATGCCATTGGCCTGCATAATCCACCCAATTGGTGTGAAACGATGATGTGTCAAGGCCAATCTTTTCTGCCAGCTCGTACGACATTTCTTGCAATTTCATATTGTATACCGCGTCTGCATGTTGCTTCAGACCGAGAGGGTCTTGATAGCATGCGGTAACGAAGTTATCCAACTTGTGGCGAATCTGACCTGCATATTGCTTTCCGAATACCTTCGTCAGGGCCTCTGTCACCGCGGGAGTGCACTCACGGATTTTCTGAGGGGTAATTTCAAGGTCAAAGTCCATCGCTCACCTCCGAAACAAGTTTGTCAATCTGTGCGGTCAAGACATGAAACCCAGGTGGGTATGTCGCATGTCCTGATACCTCGTGCGATAACATCTGGCCTTCAAAGATACTAATTTTCCAGCCCTCGCCATCCAATTGTGTGGTGTCCGTATACTCGCCCTTCCATCTTCGCGTTATTGAGATTAAGTGTTGGGCGAACTCCTCTGCGTATGGTTGTTCCAACGACCACGCTCTACCGTTATATTCCACAAAGCATTCTTCGCCTGTAGCAATACGGAACAGGAAAGTCTGTCCTCGAACACGCCGTTCCATTCTGAATTCGGTCATCTTGACAAAGTGTATCACTTTTTGGTATAATCGGCAATGACGAAAAAATGGGCAATAGGCAGATTGGCGAAAACTCATATGATTGATCTAGCCAGTGACAAGTTCGCAAATCTGACTTTGGCACAATTGGGAATTGGTAATATAACACTTGATAATGTCGGGATAGAGGCACCCGAAGCAAAGAAAAGACTGATCCAATTCTTCGGTGCAAACAAGGCACAGCAGGGGTTGCAAAGTATCCCAGACGACTTGCGTTCGGAGGTTCTGCGGGAAATTGCAAGAGGTCATGGCAAAAAAACGACAGACATTCCACATTACAGCAGAACGAAAAGACGGAACATAGCAGATTGGACTGACGAGGATACTATCTCATTGCGTTTAGCCAGGCATGATGTCAACGGAGAAATATCAAACGAGTCGTTGTTTCGTGAATATGACATCATTGACCAAAGATATTTAATCAACAGGGCAGATGTGGACATATCTTCTACCTTGCACAATCTGTATCACGCGAAACTGGCAACAATGAATAAAGGAACCCTTAGATACCAGGAAAAAGCTGACTTGATACGAATACTGGATTTGCTGAAAATTCTTAAAACTTATGACGCATCTGTTTTAATCTCGAATGGTCTTATAAATTTTGCAGACCTAAACATTGATGCGACACATAATTACCTAGAGGAAGGTGCAATTTCAAAACGCGATTTCGAGGCAAGAAGCCAATTTTTCACAGACATGAAAGGTGGTATAGGTAGTAAAAGTGACATGCCAAAAACATATGAAGATGCCCTGCATAGAGTTGCCTCCATACGACAAGTCGGCGTTACCGATGGGAACAGCGGTGCGGGTTCAATCCTTCTACGATTTGTTAACCTACTGCCTACTGATATCTCGCATGACCAGGCAATGGAGGAGTCGCGAAAGATAATGAAGTTGATGGAGGCGGGATTTTGGAATAAAAGTAACTTTTCAATAGGAAGGGGACCAATAAGATTCGAGGTTGGAAAAGACGACCCCGAGGCAACCCATGCTCTTGGGGCGATGGTCGGGCGTTCTATGGGGGAGCCCAATATATCTGATTACCTTGTCAATCCAACATTGGTCCAGCTGCAATCGCAACTCCCTCCTTCTCAAGGCTTGACGATAACTTGATTTAGAGGGATAATAAGTCTGATTATGAAAGATCAAAGCAAAGAAAGAATCTGTTGTGTGTGTCGCAAGAAAGACTTGGCATCGACACGAATCAGGGTCGCCCGAATCGACGGGCAGTTTATTGTTGACAAGGTCGGCAATGCCAACGGTCGCGGAGCATATGTATGCATTCCATGTGTCCCAGAGGCGGTAAAAAGGAAAGCATTTAACCGGTCGTTCAAGAGTCCAGTTCCGCAGGAGGTGTATGATTCTCTTCTTGCGTCTTGTTCCTACCAATGATGGACGGGTCAAAACGCTTGCGTTTGCCTTCGAACAGCATGCGTGATTCTGCCAATCGCCACTCTTCCACCTTGATACCTTCAAGGCATAGATAGATTAAATCTTCATACTGCAAAATCATGTCCTCGGGCGAGTTATCGTGAACTTTGTTGAAAGAATTCTCGACCATTGCCTCACGAAGCGTCCTAAGCAATTGCGGTAGGTCATGAGGTGTTTCCTGTTCATGTAGATACGCCCCTTCGGGTTTAGCAATTTCTGGGGCTACTGCATCATGGTGCAATTCTTGGAAGTTTTCGATAAAGGCGACCAGCTTCAAGACCTCTGGGTAGGTAATCCTTTTACCATGCGAGTGGACTTGAGTAATCAAGGGGGAATTACTCTTTAGCAAGACTCTCTTTGCGAATGTTCTATTTTCTGGCCCCATGTCAGAGGGATCGATATCGTGTAGTTTAAGAAAGTCCGAAATACCATGTATGATATCCGTTGGTTCGGTAATATACACAATATGTTGAGTCCCTTCGTATGCCGACACATAAGACTGCCAACCATTAGGGGTTTCAGTCTTCCACCCGGTATTATATACAAGCCTAGATTGTCCTTCGGGATCCGTAATCACAAATAGCCTCTGGGAGTAAGGGTTTCTCTCCATGTCGAAGTTAGTTCGTGATGACATATAGCTATTAAAGTCAGCTTTGTTAGCAGGGTGATTTTTGTGCCTATATTTTTTCACTGAAAATTGTACCACGACCAGTCTATGGAAGTCAAGATTGTCAAAAATCGAGCGAGTGATCAACACCGTCAATATTGCGGGCAAGTAGCTCGATTGGTTCGACTCTGTGAAAATTTGTGATTGCCTCAAATAGGCGCATAGTCAACTCGGCATCCTTTACGCTTTTAGACCAGTCATTACAAACTTTTTCCACAGCCATTGCATTGCAGGCATCTCTTAGCGATATCCCGTATTTTGCATGCCACGGCATTTCAGATTTATAGATTTTTTGGACATCAAAGCTGGTTAATTCAACCCTTGGCAACCGATGCCACTTGGTCGAGTATTTAAGGAAGTTATAGTCCGACGGAGTGCTGAAGGCGAAATTGATATATGTTGGATCCTCCAGCACTTCGACAACTCGGGGAAAGTTCCGGAGGAATACAGCAGGGTCAGCGACAAGTTGTAATAATTTTTTCTTTTGTTCTTTGCTGGATGTGTCTCTCAGTCGTTGTGCCAACTCGGGTTTTATAAGCAGGTCTTGCTTGTCTGTAATCTGGAAATCCGAATTCGTTCTGACGATACCAATTGACGAGGTCAGTGCAGTTCCTTTGTGGTTAAATGCACCTATATCAAAGAACTGAAACTTCATTTAAAATGATATCATAAAACCCTTGCAAAAGTCAATGAAATGAAATATAATAGTTAATTAGATGAGTAAACCGTCGGGAAAGTTGGATAACATAAAGTCCATTTTGGACACATTGCCTGTTGTAGAGGGTCTTGTTGGCAAGGCTAAATCGCACAGGACAACTCTTGACGGAGTTCTGCACCAGTTGCGTGAATTCACCAAGAATGTAGCGGCCCAGAGGGAAGAGGCTGTTCGCAAGGCAGAGAAGTCTGCGCAATACGCCGACCTTATAAAGCAAAGAGAGGCCGAGCGTCAAGCAGCAGAAAAAGCAATCGACCAAAGAACAGAGGTATTCAAGCAGAAAGCCGAGGCCAAAAAGGGCACAAAGAAAGAGCAAGAGAAGAATGAAGAAGCCAAGAAAGAAGAGGCACTTCCAGTGTTTAATAATTCCTTCAAGGTAACCGCAGCACCAACACCAACGGTTCGCCAGACCAGGACTTGGACGCCATCGCAATCTACCGGAGCGTATGGAAGGGGTCTTGGACCAAATACAGGGGCTCGTCCTGGAGAGCGAACATTTATGCCACGAGGTGCAGCAGTTGGCGGAGCACCAAGGCCATTTGGGGCACGACCGATTGGGGGGGGGGCTCGCCCAGGTGGGGCTATGCGTCAACTCGTTGGTAATGTCCGACCAACCGAGAGGTTACAGGTCAAGGAAGATACATTCAGCAAGCGTAAAGGTAAAGGACGATTCGATGGCGAGAAATCAAGCGGTATGGACAGGCGTTCCCTATTAAAAAGGGGAATATTGATTGAGGATGATTTCTTTGACGAGGAAAGGGCACAGACCAGGCGTTTCAGGTTAAAGAAAGCTAAAGATGACGATGGTACAATGCGTCTGCCTAAAGACGCTACCATCAAGATTACTACTACTGAGCTGACCGTCAAGACCCTATCCGAAAAAATTGGTAAGACCGCATCCGAGATTATTAAGCAGCTGTTTATCTTGGGTGAAATGTGTAAGATTACAGATACAATAAGTTTCGAGATGGCAGAACTTGTTTCAAGCGAGTTCGGAATAAAGATTGAATTACACGCGAAATCCTTCGAGGAAAAAATGCAAGATGTTCATAGTGCAGCAGAGGATGAAAAAGATCTTATCATCCGTCCTCCTGTTGTCACTATTCTTGGTCATGTTGACCATGGTAAGACATCTTTGTTGGACGCCCTAAGAAAAACCAAGGTCACTGCATCCGAAAGTGGTGGAATTACACAACATATCGGTGCCTATCAGGTCAGCGTCAAGGGCAAGAAAATTACTATGATAGATACCCCAGGTCACGCTGCGTTTGATAAAATGCGAGAGCGTGGGGCAAGGGTCACCGACATTTCGATATTACTTGTCGCGGGTGATGATGGCGTTATGCCGCAAACCGTCGAGGCGATAAAACACATACAGGCGGCAGGAACACCTATGATAGTTGCCGTCAACAAGATGGACAAGGCTGAATTCAACCTTGACAGGGTCAAGCAACAATTGTCGGAACACAATGTTATTCCAGAGGACTGGGGTGGTAATGCCATTATCCAGCCAATTTCCGCGATGGCGGGAACAAACCTTGACAAGTTGCTTGAAATGATTCTTCTTGTCGCTGAAATGGGGAATTTCCGTGCCAATCCTAACAAAGAGGCTTCTGGTCGAATTATTGAAAGTAAGCTTGATAAATTGCGTGGACCTGTCGTTACTGTATTGGTGCAAAGCGGAACTCTGCGGGTGGGCGATACATTGTTGGCTGGAACATCACACGGTCGTGTCAAGTTGATGACAGACGAAAATGGCAAGTCCCTTAGAAAGGCATTGCCAAGTACACCTGTGCAAGTCCTTGGCTTCGACACAGTTCCAAAAGCAGGCGAGCGTGTATATGTCGTTGACGAAAAACTAACCAAGCAAGTTGTTGGCGAGCGTGTTGCAATCGAAAAAGTCAAGCGTACTAAGAAAACATCAACAACTGATGCCGAGCATTCATTTGATGTCATGGCGGAGGGCGAGAAAACGCACCTTAATCTTATTGTTAAGGGTGATGTTGCTGGTTCGGTCGAGGCAATTATTCAAACATTGGGATCCATTACTTCTGACGAGGTATCTGTACATGTTATTCACAGTGGGGTTGGTGCGATTAACGATAACGATGTTCGTCTTGCGGAAATGTCGGATGCACGACTAATTGCATTCCACACCAAGATAAATGCAACCGCTGCGACAATTGCAAAGAAAGCAAAAGTCCAAATCCATGAATTCAAGATTATTTATCAAATCTTCGACTTTGTAACCCTGGAGATGGTCAAGTTGTTCAAGCCAAAGTTCCAAGAGAAATTCCTGGGCAGGGCAGAGGTCTTGCAGTTGTTCAGGTCCTCGAAGCTGGGAACTATTATCGGGGCAAAGGTTACCGATGGAGTTGTTCAACGCGGAACAACTATACGCCAAATCCGTGGCAAAGAAACGATCGGCGACTTCAAGTTGGAATCTATAAACATTCAAAAAGATCAAGTCAAAGAGGTTAAGAAAGGATTTGAATGCGGGATGAAGATTGAATCGTCTTGCCTCCCACAAGTTGGTGATATACTTGAATGTTACGGTACCGAACAACTTCCAATTATATACAACGGAAAGAAATACGAGTTTTAAAATGAAAAAGGGGGTGCAATATGAGCATTAAACTTCAGAGGACGAACAGTGATATCACAAGAGTATTGCAGGTAGCACTAACGCAAAAGCTGGGTAACCCAGCCCTTGTAAATGTTAACATTTTGAATGTCGAGACAGCGGCAGACTTGTCAACTTGTCGAGTGTTTGTCGATATCAGGCATGATAACCCTGCCGAAATTTTGGCACAGCTTGAGAGCTCTGCGGGGTTCTTGCGTAACGAGATTGCTAATAATGTGAAGATTCGTCGTGCACCTGCAGTTCGCTTTATTCACGATCAGGGCAGGGCGAATGCCGAGAGGGTCGAGGAACTTTTATCGAAAATTCATTCCGAGTAATTTCATTGACAGGTGATTTTAAATAATATATCATTTCTATATGAAGAAATTAAAATTGTTTGGGGTAGGGATAGTTTTGGCGTCCGTCATGATTGTGATGGCTGCTTGTGGTACACCCCCTGGAACAGGTGGTAATAATGGCCCTGTGTTAGGTGATGGTTTGAATGCGATGAATTTAAGCAATGTTAGACCAAGTAACTCCGATATAGTCGCAATTAATGCGGCGGCTGGTACAGTTACATTCAGTATGGGGGCAGGTGGTTCAGTTCTTATAGAGCAGACACATACAGCAATCCAGTTTGATTTAGTGACTCAAATGATAAATAATGGTGATTTTGTTGTCTTCTCGGTTGACACCGGAACTGCCGAGAATGTGATCGTAGCGTCGGCTTTTGTCGGCGTAAAGATGCATCAAGGAAATTTGTATGTAGCATTTGCATCAAGAGAAGTAAACTTTGGTTTAGAAGCGATTGGCACATGGGTTCAGGATTCTCGTGTTACTGTTCGCCGTGCTACAAGTTTTAATGGACTTCGTATGACATTTGCTAATAATTACGAAACGGTATCGTTTAGGTCCTCGACAATGCATGGTATGGCAATAACTGGCGAGCATGTGACTGGAGCTGTTAATATTCGTTCTTTGTCCGTTGCAAGTACAAGTTTAGACAGTGTTCAAATTTCGAACATTCGTGTTGCATAAAGGTTGGATTAAAATATGGAAAAAACTAATTTTGGAAATATGCTAACTATGTTACGCTTAGCCGATACGGTGGCAATTACCATGCACATTCGTCCAGATGGTGACAGTATTGGGACGGCATTGGCTCTGCGCGAAGCTTTAATAAGGATGGGTAAGACAGTCTATGTATTTAGTGAGGATATAGATATAGTATTTCAGAACAATTTTGCGACAATGAATGGGTTTTCAAAGATATGTCATGCCTCGTCTATTCAGCTGGGGGCTAGTTCAATATTCTTTACTCATAACACACCATATACCGAAGTGGAGTTGCCAGGGTTTGACTTGCTTGTTGTTGTTGATGCTGGTGAGGTTAATCGCCTGGGGGATAGTGCAAAGCTCATCGAGGCATCAAAGCGGGTTATTGTATTTGATCATCATTTGAATCCATCTATGCAGTGTGATCTGCTTGTCAATAATCCAAATAGAGCAAGCTGTGGTGAGATGCTATATGAATTTTTTGCTGCACACAATATTGAGATTACTAAATCTATGGGTGAAGCAATTTACACCGCGGTGTCGTCTGATACAGGATGTTTCTTATTTCCGAATACGACATGGTATACACATCATGTAGCCTCCGAGCTTATGAAGCTAGATATAGATGTAGCCTCTATCAATTATAAGAATTTCCGTGCATACGATCCTCAATCTCTGCAAGGCTTTATGCGTGTTTTGAATGAGATTCAGTTTTTATATGGTGGCAAGGTTACAGTTACTTATTTGAGCCATGCACTTATCCAAAAGTATCAGTTCGACCACGAAGAGCGTCATAGGTTTCAAAAATACGCAACGGACGCTAAGGGGGTCAAGGTTTCTATCTTTGTCCAAGAAAAAGAAAAGGGCGAATTTAACATATCTCTTCGCTCTGTTGGGAATATAAATGTCGCAGAAATTGCCGCAAAGTTTGGGGGTGGTGGACACAGAAATGCTTCTGGTATGTCCGCGAAGGGTAACTATAAAGCAATTATTGCTGACTTGCTGGCGGCGGTCGAGGAAGTAATATGAGGTTGCGGGTTGAGCCAGTATCCCCTGTGGGGGGATTGAAAAATGATTTACGGAATCGTAATCATGAGGGCAAGACTTTTGAAGACTTTTTAGAGAAAGCAGAGGAGGCAAGGGATGAACGGGATTTTGATAGTCAACAAGCCAAAAGGAATATCAAGTTTCCAGTACCTAAAGAAAATCCAACGGAAATTGAACCTGCTTAAGGTTGGGCATCTTGGAACTCTTGACCCGAATGCATCAGGAGTTTTGGTGTTGCTTGTCGGGCGGGCTACGAAACTTAATCAACAATTATCTCAGGATACAAAAACATACCAATCACTGTTCAAATTCGGAGTCGAAACGGATACCTTGGATCCAGAGGGAACAGTTATAGCTACATCAGATATAATTCCATGTATGTCTAGTATAGAAAATACCCTGCCAATCGTCGGTGAAATCGACCTAAGAGTTCCACATTTTTCTGCGGTGCACATTAATGGCGAAAGGGCATATGACCTTGCCAGGCGTGGTATAGAATTTACACCGCCTACAAAAACCGTTACCATCCACCGGTTTGAGCACCTTGGCGATTTCTGGTTCGAAATCGAATGCTCGACAGGAACCTATGTCAGAAGCCTTGCCAAGCATTTGGCAAACAAGCTTGGTACAGTTGCCATCGCACAAGAAATTATAAGAACGGCAGTGGGGAAATTCAGGATTGAGAGTGCAAAGACATTGGAAGAGATTGAATTGACGGACTTAATAGCGGTATAATATAATCAGGTATGAAAGTAAAGCAGCTGCTTGCAATATTAGCAATAATGACGGGATTTTACCTCGCGGGATTCTCAATCCAAAGTATTGCTGTTGGTCATGGGCTTAATAGCCAGTGGGGGAGTTGGTTTGTGGGGTTTGACAGGTCGCTGATTGTTTTGAATTACTTGACATTGTTCGCAGGGGTTGCAATTTCGGTATTGGGATGTGTGGTTTTTTGCCTTAAGGGGCGGGGTGTTGGCTCGGTAATTGCGTTACTTGTTATGGCGGGCTTAGCTTTGATTTTATGTTTCTTGTCAATGATTGTTGGGTATGAAACTGTGATGCGTGAGGGCAATTATGCCCTTGTCGTTGTGGGCCTTGCTCTTACCACGATAGTGGCACTTGCCGCGGTTCATCTTGGAATCAGGACTGACGAGGAGTGTGCATCATGATAAGATTTGGTCCGGCGGGCAATGATTTGCTTTTTTATGAGAGTGGGTTTAAGAGTTCCCTAGAAGCCCCGAAATGGCTACGGGAGGTCATGGGGCTTTCTGCATTTGAAGTTCAATGGGGTAGGGGAGTTCGCCTAAGTGAAATAACTGCAAAGAAAATGGCGAAGGAAGCAAAAAAATATGATATTGAAATATCTGCTCATGCTCCATACTATATTAACCTTGCCAATAATGATGCGTTCGAGAATAACTATCGTTACATTTCAACTTCTCTACAGGCTTTGAAATGGCTGGGGGGAACGCGTCTTGTTGTGCATTTGGCATCACAGGGACAGTTATCGCGGGAAGTTGCCCTTGCTAATATCTCCGAGAATTTGAAGAAAATTATGCAGAGGCTGGAACATGATGGGTTCTCGCAGTTCCTGCTGTGTATAGAAACTATGGGAAAATATCGCCAAATTGGAAATCTAGAGGAGGTCGCCCAACTGTCCAAGGTACATCCTAATATAATCCCATGCGTAGATTTTGGGCATTTGAATTGCCTTGCCCAGGGCAATTTGGATATACCTTCTGTTATGGAATATTTAGAGCAGGAGATTGGTCTGGATAAATTGAGAAAATTGCACATACACTGGTCTGCGATTGAGTTTGGCGAAGCTGGTGAGAAGAGACACACAATCCTAGATGACAAAAAATGGGCGTTCTCGTTCGAGCCTCTCGTGCAAATTATAAAAGATAAAAATTTAAGTCCTGTGATTATATGTGAGAGCAGTGGGATTATGGCTCAGGATGCGACGAAATTAATGGATACCTATTATAGAAAACCTGTGTCGAAACTTGACCGAAAATAGTTGATAAACTTCTTTGTATGTGCTAATACTAACTTGTATAGCTAAATACAAGGAGGGGCAAATGGACAAGAAGAGTAGAAGACGTGTAGTCGCGGGCGGTATGATGGCCGTTCTGCTTATAGTCGGTCTTGGCCTTTGGGTCATGATTGGTGCTGCATCGACGATTACCCTTGATCTTGATGGTGGTGCGATGGCGGGACATCCGCAGATAACTCGTACTGGCACAATGGCACAAGGAAATCTGAGGCATACATTTAGGGCCGGCCCGCGTCGTCCGGTTAATTTGGAAAATATTGTTCCAATAAGGCCAGGTTATGTGTTCCAAGGATGGCTCCTTGACGAGCAGCAGAGAGGCCAGGGTACCGATGCTCATCAACCTTCCACTCGTGGGATAACTTCCGCCACGACTTTATATGCAGATTGGTTGCCTGAAGGCTACCTTGCTCGTTTGCATGTAAATGGAATTCATGTACGAAATATTGATATCCAAGGTGGTCAGAGTCTGGATGCTATTAACTTCACCCAGAATGCAGGCGAAACAACAGGTTGGGTTATTCCTGACACTGACTACTACACTTTCCGTGGCTGGGAATTCAAAGATTTGAATGGAAACAGAGTCACATTGGACAGCACAACTGCAAGAAACCATATGTCTAACTGGGCTTCTAATGCTGTATGGAGATTGCGTCACTATGTTTGGAATGACATGACGCAAGAATGGGAATTTGATCTAGGAAACCCACGAAACCAAGATGTCAGCGAAGAACACCCATTCGACCCTGCAATTTACGATATGACATTCAATGCAATACTTGAGATGCGTGAAGTTGCATTTATTTTTCACCATGCACCAGGACAAATTGGTGCACATCCTCCACTTGTTTATCACATTCCAGGCACTGAGCTAACTACAATGAACACTCTATCTTTGGCGTCAACAAGTGCGGCTACAGGAAATAATCACCTTGGTTGGATTTTGGATGTTCGTGCTAATGGACTTGTTGAATTGAATGCCGAAGGTGGTATTGCTTCGATTAATCGACTTGGTCACGATGTAGACCAATATGGTGCCGCTGCGGATAGGGCTCGTCTTGACCAATTCTTGGCAACTGTGTTTAGTCCGCACGAAGTTATCGCGATTGACCCATTGCTGTTCTATCTATCAACTAACCCAGTCGCAGAATCTCCGCTTCACCGAGCCATCCATTTCCGCCCTGTATTCTTTGGAACTGGCGATGATCCTGACATACGGGGAGCGTCTAGGTATCAGCTGCGAATTGCGGATGAAACTGGCTTGGTATCCATGAGAGATATCACAGAATTTACCGCTGGAGATGGTGACTTTATTTCTGCACAATACGCCTATCTGCAAGGTAACACAATTAGATTTACTCGCCCTGCCGACCGTAATGGTTGGACATTTAGCCATTTTGAATTCATGAACCCTTCAGGTGGCACAACAATTCACGAAATTGCTCCAAATACACTAATCACAAGGGATGACCCTCGGTTGCCTGTCGACCGTGGTGTTATATTCATAATGGTTTGGGAGCAAAATGACACACCAGTCGTTACATTTGAACACGACTGGACCAGAACAGTAGAAGGTGGGCAAGTTCAAATAAGCGACCGTATCCACCTGATTAACACTCTTGAATTTGAAAACTCAAGATACCGTCAAGAAGAAATTGACTTCGGTGGGACAAACTTTGAAATAGAAGACATTCCTGTTCAAGTAGGTGACACAATAACTTTGCCTTCCGTTGCAATGTATGCGGGGGCACATTTGACATTCAGTCACTGGGAAACCGAGGATGGTATCTATGCAGGAAGAACAGGTGACACTTTCCAAGTAGATGAAGCTCTAGTCCTTCGTGCTATATGGATAGACAATAGAATAGCGTTTGCATTTGACCTGAACGGAGGTCGCAACTTTACACCTGACATGACTCAGATGCGTGGAGGTGCGGGGGCCACTGTTTCCATACCAACCCAGATGCCTACCAGATTCGGATATGATTTCCAACACTGGACAGTAGGGAGTGAAGACTATCACCCAACCAATCCAGACCTTAATAACACAATTACTGCACAAGCCCGTCGAACTGTATTGGTTGCCCAGTGGGAGCCAATTGATGTCGATCTTACACTTGAATACACATATGCGATCCATGGCGTAATTCAGCCAACTCGCAGCATTCCGTTAAATGTTGAATTTGACACAGCTGTTCGCTTGCACAGAATTGACACACCAAGCTATAACAGTGTTGCAACCCTGATAGGCTGGCGTTTTGTGGATAGTCTAACTTCTACTACAACGAATCTGAACATGGACTTCAGTCCAACAGATATTGTTCGAATTGACGAGAGTTTCGCCTCCCGTGCAACAGGCGATTCCGAAGATGACACCTTGCGTGCTGATGGTATTACCGGGCATGACTTGAAAATTGGACGACTGTTCAATGTCGATTTCTTTGATAACGATGGAATAGACGGTCGTCGTACCAATACAGACTCTGGATTCCACAGTATTCAAAATATGTTACAATGGCGTTCCAGCGTCCTTGTTGTTGATCCAAACGAAACAACAGGGTTGCGACCTATCGGAACTCATTTTGAAATCTCAAGAGAGGCTATTCTTAACACTTACCGTGGACACCTTGCACAAGACATAGCAAATGGTATGTCACACACGAATTGGCTTGAAAACCGCCTAGTTACGCACGAGCTATATGGTGTCCTGTACATGGAGCGAGACGAAATATCCAGTCGCGGTCTAACTGAGGGCGTTCCGAACTGGATGAACACCTGGAGGAACTTCTGGGATGTCGATAACGGTTCTATTGCACATACGAACCCAGACCCAACACATCCTGATTCACTTCGTCGATGGATTTATGCGTTCGACAATGACGGATTTACTCAAGTCCCTGCCCCAACAGGCGAGATGAACCTATACTTGGTATGGAAGCCAAGAGCAATTTCTGTCGAGGTTAGAGTTAGTTCAACTGTTACTGAGACATGGACAAGCTATTACCGTGACATGCGAAATGGCACTTCTCTCACAGACCCAACATTTGTGGGCCTTCAAAACCTGGCGATGCCAGGTGGATATATGTTCAGTCACTGGCGTGCGACATTTATTTGGGAGAATCCAGTAACAGGGAATGAAATTCGTCGTATCGAGAACAGAATGATGTTCCCTAATGCTGCATTGCCTGTGTTTGAATCAACTAACTGGCTCTTTGGTCCAGGGAATGCAACGCTTTATACTCCAGCAGGAGCAGGGGTTAATGCAAGGCCACATTCAGTTACAAGAATTATTCTTGAGCGTGAAATTCAAGAAGAAGACAGTCTTGTTGTTCAGGTAGTTGACATCAACGAATTCGACAATGCTGGTCGTGTTCTGTATGGTGTTGACCAAGACACAACAGCAAATCAAACAGTCTTCAGCAATGCACCAGCAATCAGTGGATTCATAAACTTCCGTGTTGATCCACACCTTCGTCGTGTTGCGGCCCAAAACGGTCAGCAAGTTGTTGCATATGTGACAACAATTACAAATGCTGCTGGAATACAAGTAGAGCATTTCTTCGAGGTTGGTCAAAACATATCCATTGTTCAGATAGGTGACACTTTCGGGCATTCGCACACAAACAGGGGTGAGAACACATCTCTTGTTGCACAAATTAACTCGGATTTAATACCATTCCTTCAATTAAGACCTATTACACAAGTGATGAACTACCGTGTTGTATTAAACTGGCAAGCTCAAGACCAGGCCATGAATACAACTGAACACAGTCAACTGATTTACACAGGTGGAAGCGATCCATTCCAAGTTGGAACATTCATCCCTGTTATCGCTAATGCAACATTGGCAACCTTGTACCCTCTAATGAACGGAGGGGCATGGGGGCAGCGATTTGGTTACTTTATGCACACATTTGATTCTGGATTACCAAATATTGGATTCAGGAATGCAGGAGTAATAACCCCTCAATTCAGGCTTGGACCAACAAATCTGGGATTCCCAGCATTAGGCATAGGGACAGGACTTGATGTGGTAAGAGTAGAGCGTAACCCAATTACAGGCGAGTATGACACATTAAACCTTTGGGTTAACTGGGCACCGCGTACTGTATTTATAAATTATGTTGGATTCATTCAAGATGATGCAACTGGAATTATGACAAGGCATGCCGAGAGAATTCCTGTTTCTCTGTTTGGTCAAACATTCCCACTGGCAACCACTGAAGCTCTAATGAGCCTTGGTGTTGACATCCGCCACACTGGTTTTAACCACACAGGCTGGAATGTGTTTGAACATGACCAAATGTCGGTATATGACTTTACAACTGTCCACCACAGCTTCTCTGTGATGGATGGCTCAAATGTGCGTATTCTTGGTACAGGTAACGCAGCTGTCAACCCTGCTAACAGAATTAATAACGCATGGTTTAGAAACTTTGGCGACCTACAGGCAATGGAGTTGCATCTGAATGCAACATACACAGGAATAATGTTGCCGGGTATAACACTACAAGTAATTGACCTTGGTCCAACCGAAGATCCACTGGCGGATGCAATTAGGGCACAATACGACCCATTGCGACCTGGTGTAGGGGGTGACAACAGATTTGATGTAGCACTTAATGCATGGAATCCTATTTCTCCGCCAATTGTTATTAACCCAATTACCGATCCAACAGAGCGATTTGGTTGGCAAACTTTCCTCGGTCCACGAGCATTCGGTTCAAACATACCAGTAGATACTCGTTCCGAGATGTTCCTTCACGAGGAGCGAATTCCAGGGCCAGGGTGGTCTGAAACCGAAAGGGTAATGAGCTTTTGGCAATATGCACACGAAACCTCGGCTGATCGTAATCGGGCAACAGTTGTGACCCAAAATGTATTAGGTGTCCCACACAGTTTCATCCAACTTGACGATACATCTCTGTTCTTTGACAGATCAAGTCCACAATTCAACCAAATCAGACCACAGTTTGCGGGTGGAGTAGTGCTTCGTACTGTCTTCGAAGAAGGTATCTACAGATTATTTGATGTTAACCGTTATATTGGTATACAAGGTGGAACTCAATTGGATATCAGGGGAAGTATATCGCACATGCAAAATGGCGAAGGTGATGATTTGTTTGACCTTATTTTGGATGGCCCAGACGCGATTATTACACAAGCAGATTATACACCTATCATCCCTCAAATAGAGGTGGGGGGCAGTATCTACCGTGCAACATACACCCGTGCTCCGATGGATTTATACCAAGCATTCATTTATAATCCAGGAGAAGGTATCGACAACCGATTCGTCCGTTTCGGTTACGAGTTGATTGGTTTTAGGGCAACAACAAACTTTAATGATATCTCAGGCTTCGCCCATGCGTTCGAGTTTGATGGTGTTGACTATCACTACAGCCCAGTGATGACTCGTGACTACCTCCAGGGTGGCCCGCTGTTTACGCACGAATATGTAGCATTCAGTTCAAGTCAGCGACCACGACCTGTAATGTTGACTCCAATTTGGAGGGCAATCAATGTCAGATTCGATGTTCTTGATAACACATTCAACTTCAACCACGGCCGTCCTATTAATACAGGCTGGACAAATGGTGCGATGAACTCTATTGGTATGACTGTTGGGGCACAGTTCGAAACAAATATAAACTTGCCGCTACTGCGTACACCGCTGGACGAGGCAGAACACCATATCGGCTTTGATTGGAGACTTAACAACGGTTCATTCATGGCGGGAAACCAGATGGACTGGACTTCATTTGCTGGCTTCCGTATTGGCGGTTCACCAATCACGGTACCTAACTGGAGAGAGTTGTTTGAAAATCCAGACAACTTTGATCCAATTGCATACAACCCAAGTAACAATGCAACATGGCCCCGAGTTATTTTGAGGCCATTATGGAGGGAAGCGAACCGTGTTACATTTAACTTCCACCTAATTCACAGAGATGCCGAAAGCAACCTTACAACCCCTGACCTTGGAAACCTTCCTATGGACCCAGGTGGCAGAGCAGGTTACTTGGTAATGGCAATGAAGCCAACTATGGAGTTTGTTACTCAAATTGGTATAGTTATCACAGCTGCGGAATATGACGCATTTGTAGAGGGGGGCTCCCCACCAAGTGGTCACTGGCGTTATGTTACCGAAACTGGGATTACAACACCAGGCATGCAGTATGAAACTACACAGTTCCGCCTGCCAACACTAGCAGATTTAGCGAACATGACAGATCTGCCAATAGATGTTGACCAAATCGGTCTTAGGTCGTATGGTTGGTTCTTTAACCAAAGCTTGGCTGCAAACTATCGTCTTGGCCAATCAGGCGAGACAATAAGGTTTATCAATGGTCTAACGAACTATGTCATGAATGGAACAAACAGGGTTGTCCAACCAAACCAGAATGTGGTCAATGGTGGAGTGACGGCTCAAAATGGTGGCATATCACACCTATTCCTTCTGTATGACTATGTTTCTGGTTCGATTCAATTTGACCCTGCTGGAGGTTCGCCAACACCGCCACAGCGTAATAATGTTTTCCACAACGAGATAATTAACTTCACCTCTGCAGAAATGGGTGTCCAGCGTACTGGTTGGGTACTTCTAGGCTGGAGGTATATGGGGCACATCTTGGCTGGAACCACAGCTACCGTAAACATGGATCCTTGGGGAGAAATGGGTCTTGGTGGTCATCTGCCAGCGGCTGACAGGCCAATATTCAATACCACAAACCCACTAACGGCCCAGTTCCCAGGTGGGGCTGACGGACATATCCTTAGGATGCAAGCAGTATGGAGCGATCAACCTATAGTGATCACCTTCCGTAACGCGGCAGGTGTCCAATACACAGGTGATAATTTCATAAACAGACCGTTGCATAGAGACTTCGTTGTCCGTGCGGGAATTCCATTTATGCAAACCGCCCCTACATTGGAATTACCATACAGTAACGATCCACTTCCAGTTCCTACACTTGCGGGTCACACATTTGCTGGTTGGTACAGGAATTCAGCATTGACAATTCCATTATTGTCAACAGACATAGCTGTAAACCTTGCCGGATACACATTGTTCGCACGGTTCGTAACGGACAGCTTCCGCTTTCAATTCAACCTAAACACTCCTGACGCCGGGGATGCGGTAATACCTACTTCAAGACCACAAGGGGCCGAGTCCGGAACCGCGAACAACGGATTCTTGTTCGGGACAACTGTTCCAACCTTATTGCCAATGCTAGAGGACATCAGTAACAACCCTGTAACCGTTGACGGAAATGGTCGTAACTTTATCGGTTGGGCACTTGCTCATGATGACAGAACATTCGTCATGGACCCACGAGGCGTTGCAACAGGTCTTTCCTCCGTTCGTCTTGGTTCCCAAAACATGTGGGATGCAACAAACAACACATGGGTTGCGGATGTAAACACTGTGTCTCTGACCGCACCGCATGATCCGATCAACTCTAACGGTTCGCACACTTATATAATCACCCTATTCGCGGTCTGGTCAGACAGCGAGGTTCACCTTCGCTACTTCGACACAATCGGCGGTACCCAAATCGGCGATCCTCAAATTGGATTCTTGTTTGATAGCAGGCTTCCTAGGTATTTTGGTACTAATAGTGATGGATCTCCAGTACAGCCTGGCCCAATAATCCTGGGAGGGGATAGTGCAAGGACTTGGGGACCAAGTGGTGAAGCACACTTCCAATGGTCTATCTTCCATGATAGCGTTGGGAATACTTTCGGACTCATGGTTCGTGATGATGCTCTTCTCCCATCGCGTCCAGGATATAATTTCCTGGGATGGTTGCCTGCCCATCACCAGTTCAGGAATAGCGAAAACCCTATAGGGCATTTCCCCTCTTGGGCTCCAGGAGTAGGGTCTAATTGGCTACTAGGGAGGGTTTTCTTCCCAGGTGAGATGATGCCAAGTATTGCCGAAGGATTAGACATGATTGCAGTTTGGGCACCATATACAACTGCGTCTCCTGGGGACTGGAACAATCTTCCTGAAGCCTCAAGACCTGTTGTTTGGGTCAGTGGAGTGAGGCATTATGTGCCAACCACGCATTTTGCCCCTACGCAAATTCTATCTATTTCATCAACTGCAGTTACACCAACTTTCTTTGCAACCAACCAAGTTACAACGAATGCAACGCACATAACATTCCCTCGTTCATTAACAGTGTTGGGTAGGGGTAGTATAACTGCAAATAACGCGATTCATATCCATATGCCAACATCGCCTATGGTCATTCATCCACTTGCAATTACTTCAACATCACTTGAATGGATTTATGTTAATGACTACTTGGTCGGGGTGGGGAACGAGTCCACAGGCGGCCATGTGCATAACTTTGTGGTAGGAGAGGTCAGTGAAGATGGATTAGTAATAACAACCAACTTTAGGCGCTATCTCACTCGTCAAGGCCAGCTAGTACTCGAATTGAGGGAAGAAAATGGACAGCCAACTAATGAAATCGTATATTTCAGCTTTGAGAATCAGACAACAAAGTACTATTTCCCTTCTCTCGCAACCTACTGGTTTGAAGATCGTAATGCTTGGGCTTTCAATACTTCGTTAAGAAGAAGTCAATGGCATCCACCAGGAATCCTTATGACGGCAGGACAGACTAATGAGTTGATAGGTTTCCCTGGGAATAACACCAGTTTCTCCCATCACAGTTTAGCTCTTTCTGGGGTTACTGCGATTCGAAGCTATGCGATAGCTCTGTATGCTAATCCTCATCGCGATATCTTTATTGCCCATGCTGTTGGTGGATCTACTTTCCCTGACAATATTCCAATTCCTCAGTGGTCTCCAAAAATTCACAGACATGCTTTCTATCATACTAATATAGCAAGAATTTCTCTGCAGAATGGTGGAAATCAAGAGGTAGACCCTGCGTTTATAAGCGGATTCAATCCAAATTTACATGATGTAATGTGGGGGCCAGCAAATTCACCGCACCTTGAAGTTCGTACATTCGGTCATTCCTCCACTGGGGTAACGGGTTTATTCCATGTCCCGACTAATACGCTTGTATATGCACTGAGTCATGGTATAGATAGTGGACGTGGATCCATTCTTATTAACACAGCGGTAAATGCAAATCCGTATTCATTATTCAGGCTGGCTATACCATTTGAACCATCAGTCAGCAACGATGGAACTGTAACTGGGATAGCATTCCAATCGACAATTTCAATGGGCACTAGTGATGGGTTGTTCTTTGAGCACTTTGGAGTACGCTTACCTAACTGGGTCAATACCATTAGTATTAATGCTAATGAAATCGAGGCCGTTGATTGGAGGTTGTTCCAGGGGATCTTAGGGATTGGTAGTGGCTTCATCAATGAGGGTATTGGCTTCATCATTTCTGGGACTTCTACAACCAACATTATCAACCCATCCACGGGTCCAGATGGTCAACCATACAACCGCTTCCCAATCTTGGTAGAGCCATCTGTACTTGCTTGGTATCGTGCGAACAGTGGTGGGGTGATGTATGTCCAAGGTAACAGCCGATTCATCGGAAGAGGTGGTCCAAATGGCGAAGGGTTGGAAATCAGATACAACCGTGGTACATCTGATGGGTCGGGTAACCCAACTCCGAATGGTGCAAACCCTGGTATATCAACATTAGCTTCCGAGATTCATGTTGTTGATGGCCTGACATTCGGACAAGATCACACTATTATAGACCTACCTTCGCACTTTGCCAGGGACGGATGGGCATTCAGTGGCTGGAGGGTTAACCTGACTGCTGCCCAAAACACAGGTCTAACGGCGGCCCAGCGAGCCGCACTTGGTATGAACGCAAACCCTGCATTGCAAAACTGGTTCCTATTGCAACCTGGTGATGTTCGTCGCTTAGGTATGATATTTGATGCGAATGCAATCTTTGTTGGCGACTACCTGGTAATGGTTGCGACATGGACGCAGGTGTTGGTAAACTTCATGGGAAGGACTGCTGCGGGTGCTGCGACGCCAATTATACCTGACAGGATTCAAATTTATGCTGGATCAGGGGTGTGGGAGACATCAAATATGAGTGACTCTCGCCTTGGTATCGCGGGAACTCAAATCCGCTTGCCGGGTATAAACCACAGCTTCTCGAACTTTGGTACCCGTGTTGCTATGGTTGGGTGGATGCAGACTGGGACAAATGCCCCGTTGGCGGGAAACACATGGCAATGGCTACAGGCTAATACTGATACCAGGATACTGCCGGTTGGACCAAACGCTGGATTTGGTGGACCTACAACATTTACATTGACAAACTCGGTAACATTTTTCCACGCACTCTACGGTAATGCTTCCCCAAATATAAGTTACACAGTTGTAACTGGTAATGTCGCAGGTCAACATGGTTTCACTGCAACAAGGAATACAGCTATCGAGTTTGATACAAATAATAGTATTAACATACCTACAGCTGCATTTGATTCAGCAACAGGTTTCATGAGACCAGTCACAAGGATTGCTGACAGAGCATTCCTTAACCCTTGGAATCAAAACCCATCAGTAGTATCGGCAGGTATCAGAATTGGTGAAAATGTTCAAGTTATCGGAGCCTCGGCGTTCCAAATGGTGCCGGCAACTTTTATAACATTCGATTCAGGAGCTGGCAATCCGAATTATACGGGATCGTTCCTTGGGACACTTCCTAGTCTGGTTATTGGTGAAGCAGCATTTGCTTATAATACTAGAGTAACAGAAATATGGATAGGGCTAAATGTCACTCAAATAGGTGCAAGTGCTTTCCTTGAGAACATCAACTTACATACTATTTGGGGACAAAATTTGACATCGGAGCTGACCAGTATTGGGGCCAGTGCATTTGAGAGCACTAGGGCGTTAACTAATTTCCATATTCCTGGATCTGTAACGGAGATTGGACGATTCGCATTCGCATTGTCTGGAATTCAGACTTTCACAACAGGTCACAGTATGGCATCAACAACATGGCATGGTGTGGGTGCAGCCAGGTATCAATTTGTTGCAATTGGTGGTCACCTGACGCAAAGGTTCTATAACGGAAACCACGACTTGTTCGTCTATGCACCAGGCAGGACAGATGCAAACTTCAACATGTCAGCGTTGAGGGGAACACAAAGTGCCGTTGCGTACAGTGTCAACCGTATCGCACCGTTCGCGTTCGCACATCACAGGCACTTGCAGAGCATCTTCATCCCTGAAACCGCACCAAGAACAGGGGGGATAGCGGGCGACATAACAGTAACAGTAGGAGAATCTGCATTCGCTCACATGAACAGATTGGTGAACCTGTTCTTGGCGAATACAAACCCAGCGACATTCCGAACAGTTGGAACCGCACAACCATTCAGGCACTTCCCGAATGCGTTGATCAGGATGGTCATACCGCCAGCAAACATTCACACACTTGCTGTTGGTACTCTGCCTGGGACATGGACACCGGCAATTGCCGCGACCCTGACCGCATGGCAAGGTCACAACTGGGGTGGATTCATCGTCTCGGCTCAGATCGTTGCAGGTTAGTTCTGGATGAAATAAACGAGGGCTCTTCCGTATTGTTTGACCAGCACAGGTTGGTCAAAGGATATGGGAGAGCTTTTGTCTGTCTCATATACAATTAAATCTGCCTTTGGGAGGTCAACTTTCATACCATATGGAGGATCAATAAAGGCAATATCAATATGGCGACCAGCCTCGGCAAGGTGTTGAATTAAAGGGCGATAGTCCAGCTGATGTATTTCGGCATCAGGGGCATTTTTGCGTATGATAGCGACCGCCTCAGGGCGTACATCATTTGCTATGACTTGTTTTGCTCCGCGACTTATGGCCTCGGCGGCGAATGCACCCGATCCGCTGAACAAGTCCAGAACTGTTGCCCCTTTTATCTTATCGCCTATTATGTTAAAGATATTTTCTCGAACCCTATCTGTTGTTGGGCGGGTTAGCTCGTCAGATATGTACTCAAGCTTCTTACCTCTGAACCGACCACCGATAATTCTCATAACATATTGTAGCATGATTATTGGTGTTTTTGATTCAGGAATTGGTGGATTAACTGTCCTTAAAGAGCTCAAGGCTTTAATGCACGAGCATCAATATATTTACATAGGAGACTCGGAAAGAGCACCTTATGGTGATTTACCAAAGAAGACAATAGTCAGATATTCAAAGGAAATAACGAGAAAATTGCTTAAACAGCGGGTTGATTTGATTGTTGTCGCATGTAATACTGTTTCAGCTATAGCTCTTGACGAACTACAGAAGATAAGCCCAGTTCCAGTAATTGGGGTGATAGAACCTACTAAGGAATACCTAGAGCTTAGTGGATTAAAAAAAGTAGGCCTAGCCGCGACAACCGCAACGGTGAGCAGTAAGGTTTACCCATCAGTTATCAGCGTAGCATGCCCCGAATTCGTACCTCTGATTGAGGCAAGAAACTTTGGATGGGATCTAGATATGGCAGTTAGAAAAAGGTTTAGTCAATTCTTTGGCAAGAATTTAGAGGCGATTATTTTAGGTTGTACACATTATCCACTGATTCAGGAGAAACTAGAGCAATTTCTGAAAACTTCAGGTGAAAGAATTCAACTTATCGACCCTGCAATTCATACGGCAAGATATATAAGGGCGGCAATAGCAACTGCAAAGGCGGTATGAGTAAGCTTATACAATAAATAGAATCTTAGGGTCATACCAAATCTTTTGAAAAACAGCAATCCTTGCAATCCAATACAAATTCCGCTAAAGCACAAAATGGCGGTTACTGCAACGATTTGACTCAATCCGCTAACACTGAATTGTTGTAGCTTAAATACTCCTGCGGTCATCTCCAGCGTACTGGAAACCAGGATATCAAGGATTGAGGGGAGATTAAACAAGCTATCTACTTGACTACCCACTATGAAAAAAATTACAATCAAGCCACCTACCAGTAAAATTGACTGTACTGCGGAATGTAATGAATTTGAAAATGATTGCGAAAAGGATTCACCATCATCTTCATTGTGACTAAAGCTCGTCAATCGCTGCTGATTGCCTGGTTCTTGTAATATTCTTCTAAAGATGAATCCATTTAAGAGGGCCGCGAGGATAATTGACGCGAATACTATTATTCCTAGTTTCAGAGAAGAGAATAGAGAAATGCCGACAGTTGCAATAATAAAGATAGGTGAAGGAAAGGATGTGTAGGTTGATAGATGGTGAGCTTTTATCTTTGTTATCTGGTTGCGTTCGTACAGTTCGGCTATCATCCGTGCAGAGGTTGGGAATCCGCCTAAGAGACTAAAGGTAAATATTTGCCAAGGTTTGCGGACGCCACTGTGAACGGCTAGGGAAGTTATAAAAAAGAAGGGAAAGAGCACGGGTAATACAGAGTTAGAAAATAGAAGCAACCCTCGCTTAGACGAATCGACAAAGCTTGCGATGTCATGAAAAGCTAGGATAGTGAATCCTAGACAAAATAAAAGCAACGAAAATCGCGTGACACGAGCCATTTCTATTTGTATACTCTTACATGATGAAATATCAATTAAAGACTGAAGAGTTTCCAATCTTGGAATACGATGGTGTGTCGCCTCCTATCGTAAATCCCCATGAATACAATTCGTTCGTTGAAACCCAGCGAGGCATCAAGCGGTGCCTGATTACCTATTTCACGGATGTAGTGGAAGCCCTCGAGCGGGACATGAAAATTAATCAAGTTGTACGAATCCGTATGGAAGGTTACAGACCAAGACTTTATCACATGCAGGTGGGGAACGAAACCATCTATGTTTTACCGATTCCAGTTGGGGCTCCTCAGGCCGCCAGAATGCTGGAGGTTTTAAATGCCCGTGGTGTGAAAAAATTCATGGTATGCGGGGGTGCGGGAACTCTTGATGATAAAAAGACTGGCGAGAAAGTGCTAGTGCCGATTTCCGCAGTGCGGGACGAGGGAACATCATATCATTACATGCCTCCATCTCGCACCGTTGAGATGAATCCATTTGTGCAAGGCGTTATTACAAAAACCCTTATAGAGGAGAAGGTGGACTACTTACCTGTTAAAACTTGGACAACCGACGCAATTTTCAGGGAAACGGAAGGTTTGGTGGCTCTGCGAAAATCCGAGGGCTGCGATGTTGTGGAAATGGAGTGCAGTGCATTCTTTGCCGTTTCCCAGCATCTTGGCTTGAAAACAGGGCAACTTTTGTATGCCGCGGATTACTTGTCAACAGAAGGTTGGAATTATCGTGACTGGCACTCTCGCACGGATAAAAGGCGTCAGTTGGTTGACCTAGCGGTAAAATGCTTAATGAAATTATAATTAATCTTGATTATACCAATCTGGCGGTGTATGAAGACGGTAGGTAATGTCTGGACCATTTGAGTATCGAATTCTAAGGCCCTTTTGGTAATTATTTCCCAGGAACGAGTTCTCAACAAGCTCGGATGCTATCAATTCCAGAACTTCCCAAATATTTTGTTCCAGTACGCCAACTGTGGTTGGGCTTCCGTCTAACGACGAGATCGTCTCGTTGGAAATACTCAATGCATTCATCATAGATTCAAACGCATATGTAACATAGTTAATCGCAGTGGAATGCGGCCTTTGCACAAAATCAACTTGCTCGGTAGAACGGGTTTGATAGTCTGGGTCATCCAAGGTTACCTCGTGTCCAGTAAATGATAGTGCGGATATCCTGTGGCCTAGGATATCTTGACCAAATGTGCCTCTTCCTACAACCTCTGGCTGGCTACCAAAACCAAAGTGAGTTGTAAATACGGACAGGTCGCCTTCTCGTAATCTTAGGTATTGAACAAGCCCTGTATCGACTATGCCGTTGTAGCGGGCAGACATTTCTTGTTGAACAAGCAATATCGAAACATTATCTGCATCTGAATAATCTATGTGAGTGAATCGCCTTGAATGGCCAGTTAAACGAATGCCGTCAATGTCTTTACCCCAAGGAACGATATGCAGGCTTCCATCAGGATCAAAATTAGGGTCATTGGCTCCGTCTGTATCAACTACATAGGGGGCTGTGATGATCTCATATCTTGTAAAGCTTTTATCGCGAATATTTCGAAGGAATTGGTGCCCTACAATGTGAACGGTATTATAAACATTAAAGAATTCAACAATCTCTGCTTCGACTACCTCGATACCTTGTTCGTTATAGAAGTAATTGATTACCATGACGGAGTGAGCCATAATAGGCCAGTTGGCCCTATACCCCGAAACGCCCGTTCCACCTGGGTATCCAGTAGGCCTGTCTGGGTTCATTATCCCATGACCTGCTTGACGATTCCAAACCCAAGGTTGAAAGCCCATTCGTTGAACTATCGTAATTTTGTCCGTTTCCTCATCAATGGTCATGAAGAATTCACCGTCGGCCAAGCTGCGTGGAATATGTGCAAAGTCCTCAGGGTTACCTTGACGATTTGTGCCGCGATAGCGGAACCAACTGTCGAATACGCCGACATTTTCTGTCATGTAGATAACTATATCGCGAACATCATGAATATGGAATGTACCTTGATATGGGTGCCACAGAGAGCCTATATCCCCGATTAGTCTATTATATTCCTCGATTGTCATGCCTACATTCTGACCTAGTGGCGTTATGCCATCTCCCTCTGCTACTACTTCGGTTGCGACAAGCTTTTCTGCATCTGGCAAGTACTGGGCACCCATTGCCCGTTGCCTAACGACACTTGCCAGTTCCCAATTTGGGCTGATTCTCGTTGGCCTAAAAGTAAAGTATAGACCTGTTGCAATACCACCAACTACCATCACACTCGCTACTACTATTGCGATTATTTTTTTGCTCATACAATAGTGTAAACAAATAGACAAAATTTAGCAAACAATATATACTTAATGCCAATGCAAAAAGCAGGTTTTTTCCCGCGAGAGTTTCTGGATGAATTAAAGATTGCCAGCAACATTATAACCGTTGCATCGCGGTATATGCCTCTGCGTGCACGCGGGAGGCAGCATTGGGGTCTTTGCCCATTTCATCACGAAAAAACGCCGTCATTTGCTATTAACGAGCAACAACAATATTTCAAATGTTTTGGCTGTGGAGAATCAGGAAATGTTATAACATTGGTGAGGCAACTGGAAAGCGTTGATTTTAACGAGGCGGTAGAACTTTTGGCCAAGTGGGCAAACATCACAATTCCAACGGCAAAAATAGACCCAGAGTACTTGGTTAAACGAAAAAAGAAAGAACGAACCCTTGATGTGCTGGAAGAGGCACGAAAATTCTATTATACTAACCTTGGTAAGGATGCTCGTGCATATTTGAATAATCGTGGCATCACGGACGAACTTATCGAGAAATTCAGCCTGGGTGAATCAAACACTTGGGAAGGAGTTTTAGATCATCTAAAGAAAAGAGGATTTACCGAACCTGAAATAATTGATGCTGGCGTTGCGTCGAAATCGGAAAGAGGTAAGGTGTATGACGCAATGGCGGAAAGGATCACCTTTCCAATATTTGACATCTTCGGAAACTGCATAGGGTTTACTGGTCGAACATTATCAAACGAGAAGTCCGTAGCCAAGTACCGTAATACAGCCCAGACAGCAGTATTTGACAAAAGCAGTATCGTGTACGGAGTTGATGTTCTAAAGAGGGAAAAGCGATCTGGCGGGGACATGGCGGGCCTGATCGTAGTTGAGGGCAATGTAGATGTTATAAGTCTGGTTGGTGCAGGATTCACAAATACTCTAGCCAGCATGGGAACAGCATTGACGCAATTCCACGCAAGAATTTTTAGCAGGTTTAGTCCTAACATTTATCTATGTTTTGACGGTGATGATTCGGGTCAAAAGGCAGCTTTGCGTGCTGTTGACATCTTGGCAGGAGAGGGGTTGAATGTTCGTGTGATCGAACTGCCCAAAGATACTGATCCAGATTCATTCGTAACAAAGAACGGAAAAGACGCCTTCGAGAAATTGGTGCGTAATGCCAAGCCATACATCGATTTTAAGCTAGATTACCTAGAGAAAATTTCGAACCTTGATGATAATATCGGCAAAGCGGAATACCTTAAGAGGGCTGGGACAATTTTATCCACACTTGGAAATACACCCGAGGTAGAGTTATATTTGGCTAAGGTTTCTAAGTTAAGTGGTGTCTCCATTGACGGGGTCAAGAGGACGCTAGGCTCGGCTCCTGACAAACAGTTGCATGTTGCCAGGCCTGAAGTAAAACTATCTAACAATGCCGAGAGAATGGTTATTGCCACCTTCCTTAACGGGATAGAGAAAATAACTGATATTAATTTACAATTTAGTACTAGACTTTATGCCGAGCTTTATGGTATAATGTCCGATTGTAGAGAATGGAGATTAGGAAACCTTGAACTAGATGATTTCGCCGAGGAAGATAGGAAAACAATTATCGAGATTCTGGAACTGACTCATGATGAGCTTAAGAGAAACTTTCCAAACGCATTCAAGCAAATGAAAAAGAGTCACGCAAGCAAAAGAATAACCGAATTGCAAAGACTATACGATGCCACAGATGACCTAAAAGTTAGAGCAGAATATTCCAAAGAGATAGCAAAGATATTAAAGGAGAAGCATGCTTAAAATACTAGGAAAAAAGAGAGCACCTGCACCTGCCGAGGTCGTGCCACCGCCGCCACCACCCCCGCCAGTTAAGAAGGCGGCGGAGTTAACAAAGCGCACTAGCAAAGCGAGCCAGAAACCTACCCCTGCAAAGAAAATCGGAGAAAAGAAACCAGTTGCAAAAGAAGAAACTGTCAAGAAGCCAGTAAAAAAAACAACATCAGCAGCAGCGAAGGGCAAGAGCGGAACAAGTCAAAAATCAGGGGAGAAAAAGTCAAATGCTAAAGAGCCAGTTGAAAAGAAACCTCTCGAGAAGAAGCCAGTAGAGAAAAAGTCAGCAGAAAAGAAAGCAAAGCCAGTTAAGGTGATAGAAACTTCACCGCCACCGCCAGTAGTTGAACCATCTCCTGTAATAACAGAGGATGCAGCATCAGTTTATTCCAAGCCAGAGATTGAGATATTGCTGCGTCGTGTTGTCGATAACGCCAAAGTCAAAGGGGTTGTTGACGAGGACAAGATATTTATTGGATTCGCCGAAGCTGGGGCAACACCTGAAGATTTGAATATTATCCGAGAAGCCATTAAGGCAGAAGGTATCAAGATTAAGGCCGCCGAGCCAACTAAAACCGACGATGCCGCCGTTGCAAAAATGATTGCTCAGGCATCGGTGGATGACCTTGTTAAAAGTTACCTACTTGAAATAGGAAAAGTCCCTCTGCTGACCAGCGAAGAGGAAATAGAAATCGCAAAGAAGATAAGCGAAGGCTGTGAAGAATCCAAGATGAAACTGAATCAAGCCAACCTGCGTCTGGTAGTTCATATTGCAAAGCGATACACAAACAGGACGAACTTGCACTTTCAAGATCTTATTCAAGAGGGGAACATTGGCCTGATGCGTGCGGTTGAAAAGTTTGACTGGCGAAAGGGGTTCAGATTCTCGACATACGCAACTTGGTGGATTCGCCAATCCATTACAAGAGCTATTGCCGACCAAGGTCGTCCGATTCGTCTGCCTGTCCACATGGTGGAAACAATTAACAGGTTGCTGAAAACCGTCCGAATGTTGCAACAGGAATTGGGTAGAGAGCCAACGACAGAAGAATTGGCACTTGCCCTGAATATCACCCCTGAAAAGATTGAGGAAATTAGAAGACACAGTCAAGAGACCAGAAGTCTCAACGACCCCTTGGGGGACGAGGGCGATGGTTCCGTTATCGATACCGTCGCTGACATAACAATCGATGACCCATCGGCAAAGGCTCAGGCAATGATGTTGCGTGACCAGTTATTGTCCGTTATAAACACTCTAACCCCGCGTGAACAAAAAGTTACGCGTCTGAGATACGGAATTGATGATGGGCGCCCACGAACTCTTGAAGAGGTTGGTAAAATTTTCGGGGTTACTCGTGAGCGTATCCGTCAAATCGAGGCCAAAGCGTTAAGGAAACTTCGTAATCCGATGAGGACAAGGAATTTGAAAGATTTCGTTTAGGAGTAGTGCGATTATGAAACAAGACAAACTGCAATTAAAAGAATATAATGTCTTCCCGACAAGGGAAGTATTACAGAGTATTTTAGGAGACAGTTACCCCGCGTATGAGGCATTTCAAGAATCATTAGTGGACTTTAAAATTGAACAAGATTGGCAATGGTACAAGCCATACAAGGCATGGTTTGCAAGAGGGCAGTATCGGTGGATATCTCCACGAGGGGTCAGCAAGGAAAAAACAATATACTGGGTACACTTTTTTGATGGGTATTTTGTTATAGCGGTTTGGTTCAAGGATAAAAACCGTATGGAAATATTGAACACTAATGTATCCGAGGACACAAAGAAATTAATACGCGAAACAGGTACGATGGGCAAATTACCAACATTCCCAGTGCAATTCGAGGTGCGTAACTCCAAACCACTCACGGATATTTACACCTTGATTCGATGGAAAAAGGATCTTGAAATTGTCTAATTTAAGAACGCATTAATATTTTCTCTTATATATTTAACTACTATTTCCTCTCGCTCTTTGTCGGCGTCATAATATCCTGCGTCAAGTGCGTTTAGTGGATTGTCATTGTAGGAGTCCGAGAAAGCTTGCATATCCGCGTCGAGGTCACCTGTTCGTTTTGCGATTTTTTCTTCTGCCATCATCTTTCCGTATATATCATTTGCCTCCTTAACCATTTCGGCAATACCATGAAGTCCAACATCTTGGTGAGCCTTTACATAATCAATGCCAAGGTTAGCATAGCCGTTATAGAAGAATTGGTTAAACCCGCCGTTGTTAACCTGGGCGTCCAGCATAAATATAGCAAGAAAGTTTTGGCAAGCGATAGGAGCCTTTTTAAATTCATCAGAATTACCAAAAGCATCGTATTTCTCCGTAAGGGCGATACATGCATCAACAAGATCGTAATACGGCAACTCGGCAAGTTCGGCCGCCGATAGTTTACGATATTCCTCTTGTTTCTTTTTTAATTCTTCCCAAAAGTTTTCCATATGACATTATAGCAGTTGTGGTATATACTTGCAATACAATGATAGAGAATCTTTCTGAGTTGGTAAAAAAGCTGGCCTCGACTTCGGGGCGTCTGGAGAAGGAGAAGTTCCTTGCCGAATATAAAGGCGACGAGGATGTCAGATTTTATCTTTGGTTTTTGTATAATCCATATATTGTCACAGGTATCAGTTCAAAGAAGTTATCAAAAAATCCTACGGAAAAACCTGTGCAAATAGATTCTTTGAGAGGCTTGTTGGAATACTTTTCAAAGAATAACACAGGCAGAGATATCGATGTTGCGACCCTGCATGCTTACGCCGAAGGATCCGAGTATAAAGAACTGATTTATGCTCTTGTAAAAAAAGACTTGAAACTTGGTGTACAGGAAAAAACCCTTAACAAAGTATTTGGCGAGGACTTCATTCCTGTCCTTAATGTGATGTTGGCAGAGAGTTTTTGGGAGCATCAATCGTATCTCGAGGGCAAGGAGTTCGTTGTCAGTTTAAAAATTGATGGGGTGCGGGCGTTACTGATGTTCAGTGAGGGTAATCCCATATTCTTTACACGGCAGGGTAGGGTCATTGAAAGCCTAGTGGAATTGGATATTGATGTGATGAAATTGAACCAAGATCATGTATATGATGGCGAGTTGTTACTGGAAGGAGCGGAAGGTAATGTCGCCGATATTTACAGGGCAACGGTTAGGGTCACGGCATCCGATGACGAAAAACGGGGATTGAGTTTTAACATATTTGACCGCGTTCTTAAATCCGATTTCGTGACAGGCAGGTCAAACCAACCGTGCCTAGAGAGAAAAACGCAGCTAAAGGAAGAATTGGAAAGGGTAGGCAGTCCATGGTTAAAATTCGTTCCAATGCTGTATGTGGGAAAAGATTTGAAAGAAGTGGATCTGTTACTGGACAAATATGTCGACGCTGGCGAGGAAGGTATAATGGTTTCACCTGCCGATTCACCGTACGAGTGCAAGCGGACAAAGAACTTGCTTAAGGTTAAAAAATTCCACACAGCAGATGTTTTGGTTGTTTCTGCTGAAGAGGGAACAGGGGCAAACAAAGGCAAGTTGGGAGCAGTACATGTGAAATTCCTAGGGCCCGACGGCAAAGAGTACACCTGCAAGGTTGGCAGCGGTTTCAAACAGGACGAGCGTGAATTGTATTGGAAAGACCAGTCCCTAATTATCGGCAAGATTATTGAAATCGGATATTTCGAATTAAGCCGTAATCAGAACAATGATGATTACTCTTTACGATTCCCTACATTCAAACATGTCCGCGAGGACAAGACGGAAATCAGTATGCACTAGAGCGGTCAATGAATGGTTGCCGCGACTGAAACTTGCGGCTGGTTTTTCCAAATATGAATGGCGTGGTTCTGACCAGTTTTATCTGGGGGCTCTCAAGCAACTTCTGGAACCGCTTTTCGGCATTCATGTCTGATGTGACGATTGCGTACTGGTCCTCGCCAATTGTGGTGAACAACTTTGCAACATTCATGTAATTCACAACAAAGTCATCACACGAATTTAATCCCTTAGGCATCTGCCAAACATTTGTATTGTCGTGTCGATATATTGAAAGAGGTGTATTAAATTTGTGACCGTCTTGCCTCATGAACTCTGCCCTTGTACTACAAAATTCATTGAAAGCAATAAGGTCTGTTGTGTTTACTGTGAATCCATATTTGTCTTTGTAGACTTTCTCATTCTTGTGCCAGATGGTGTCATCTAGGAAGTTTTGTTTTTCTTGGTCGTCATCGCACTGGAAATAATTTTTCCCATAAGATTCCTCAATGGCATTCAAAAGGCATCTTGTCATGTATGCCCAAATCTCTCTCGTTGCACTTGCATGGCAGACGGAAGTCTTACCTTCGAGATATATGCCACCGTGTTTTCGCGGAAGACTGATAACTCCGCCCTGAAATAACTCACGAAAATTTTCGCTGGCATCTTCAGGCAAGTGGCCAAGTAGCATCTGCTTGTACATCTCATTCATGAACTATATTACCACGGAAACTGGTGCTTGTAAATGGTGGTGTATATGATAAGATGGATTATGATGCACCAAAGGCGGAACACAATAGCCCTATTTATCCGTGCGGCATGCTTTGCGGTGATGCTTGTGTTTGTTAATGTCTTTTTGGTCGCACAGGTTTTTGTGTTGAGTGGCGAGAGCTTTACCGCCGTAACTATGTTCTTTATGATTAGTGCTTGTGCGAACTTTGTGTTCTTTGCAATTGCGGTCAAGTTATGCAAAAGATTCAAGGCGGCACGAATTGCTCAGGTCGCGGCGGGATTGGCATGTTCGTTTGTCTTACTTGTCGTTTTGTGGTCGGATGGGTTACAGGATTTTTATCTGTTGTTTGGGGCGTTGTGGGGGATGGCGACGGGAATGCACTTTGCAACAGGACAGTTCTTGACATCCCGCAGCTTCGGCCGCGAAAAAGTACATTCCATAATGATTTGGTATTTCAGTATCGGAGCGATTGTCAGCGTCCTGTTCCCATTTACATTCGGTCTAATAATTGATTTAGGCAGCCTCGTAATAACCGCTATAATAGTTCTGGTCATTGGGATAATCCAAGCAACCGCAACCTTTTTCATAGTAGGTAAAGAAGACACAAACAAGCGACTACGATTGGTGCAATATTTTCGGGCATTGCGTAAGGAAAAGTTTCATCGAGCCACATGGAACCTGTGGATTGTGGTAGTTCTGTCAGGCTTTGTTAATGTGATTACCTTGGCGGTGACTGTGATGGTTATTATGGTCTTTGAAACTAACATTAACTTGGGGGCATTGACCAGTGCATTTGCATTAGGGGCGATTTTGGTGCTGCTGGGATACAAATATCTTGGTCGACGGGTTAAGGTTGCCTTGCTAGTTTTGTGCATGGTTGTGCCGTTGCTAGGGACTGTTCCGTTGTTATTTGATATCAGCCTTGTAACCGTTGCTATTTTCCAAGGAGTGTTCGTTATCCTCAGTAAAATCATCATAACCGAGGAAAAGGCAACAAAAATCAGTGCGGTCAAATACTGGGGTGGGGAAGAATTCTTGTTGGAGAGCAATCTCTTTTACGCAGCAGGTCATTGGGTCGGAAAAATGATCGCGGGGTCGATGTTACTGCTTGTTGGTATATTTAATGCACCTCCTATTGCTGTGGCGACTATTCTGCTTGTTTTGATGGTGGTTTATTCCTTGCATGCATTGGGGCTTGTCCTTTGGAAGCGAAAATATAGCAATCTTGACAAAACGGGCTGAATTTGCTAGAATGTATGATGGGCAACAACAAGGGAAACGGAAATCGCCTATCTCAATTCAAGCCTGAGGGTTATATCGACCTCAGGGAAAACGGAATTGCCGATAATGGCCCAAAGGAAAACGGATCCAAGTTCGTTGAAACTTTTCTAAATAGGCCGCTTGAAGACTTGGGCAAAGTCATCAGTATCGATGAATTCCTCGCCGACGACCCTGTGATTCCTGTGACTCATATAGGTGTAATGAATTTTAATACGAATCAGGAAATCCACAGAAGACTTGCTATCATGCAAATAGGTAAACCTCCAGAACACTATGAAAGCTTTAAAGAGTGGATTCATAAGGTGCTAGTACTCTTCAACTCCCAGGCTGTTGAAATGAATATGGATGAATACCGCAGCTATTATTCAAGTGGATGGGGCTTTTATTCAGGTACAAGGAATGATTGGTATGGAAAAGCGGATATTGAATCGCTGAGCAGGCGTCCTGCAAAAGGATTGTTGAATAAAGAGGAGAGGTACGCATCGGGAAAATTACGGAAATCTCATAATAAAAAAAACACAGATACCATTCATTTCAGCGAGCTGTTGCCACTGGCCCAGCGTTACAGCAAAGAAACTCCTTTTGCTGTTCGGCAAAGTGAACCAAAAGAAAAAAAGGAAGCAGTGGAATACACTCCGTCAAACGCCGATGCTATTGTGGACAGGCTATTTAATTGAACTTGACCAAGCTATAGAAATGTTGTATAATAAGAAATGGATTTCAACCTCGACGCGGCCAAATCCGATACCATTAAGGCAAAGCACTTTCTTTCTAAGGGTGGGCGTTTTCGAGCTCTTTTGTTATTAGGCCGAGGCGAACATGGAGAAGTTCGGTCTTTTGAGGATTGTGCAGTTAAAGTGATCCGTGGGTCAGATTCCGATCGGGACGCGAAGATATTGATGAAACGCAGTGAAGACGGTATCAAGCAGGGGTTAAAATTTGCCCCTGTTTTGGATACTGGCTTCTTTGATAATCTTTATACTTTTTCGCCAAGGCTTTATGGAGTTCAATTATCGGATTGGTTCAGGGTATGCCAGACACCATTGAAGTTACTTGAAGAGCTCACCACCGTAATGGACATAGGGAAGGAAGGCATAGCAAGTTTCTTCGAGGAAAGCATAAAACTGCACGAAATAGGAATAAGGCCAGACTTTATTAGAAGGAGTAATCTTATAATTACCAAAAATCAAGAGAGCAAGAAACAAAGCATCAGCGTCGTAGATTTCCATGATTGCAGGGAAATTCGTGAACTAGACCCTTGGAAAAAACAAGTCATTCTGGAAGAAGCAACTGAAATGTTACTAGGGGATACCTTGTTTGCAGGTAATGCACATATGGACGAGAAAACGGATGAGGTATATAGAAAATTATTAGAAGATGTTAGGGAAGTATTAACTCAAATCCAACATAATTCTTATGCTCTTCGGCGTGTGGACTACATGGAAGGGCGGGACTATCTGAAAGGAAATGATTAAGCTTTGTAGATAATTTTACCACATTCTTCACAAACGACATACCCGTCTTTTGTAATAGTGTGAATTCGGGAAAGAGGCATTTCGAACATGCATGCTCCACATTGGTTTCCAACGATAGGCACGACTATATTAACGGGTTTTAAAGATTTAACCTGACTGCGAGCCTTTGTGTATCGCTCTAGTAATTTGCCATCAACCGCTTTGCCTAGGGTTGCCAGTTCCTTGTCGATTGCTTTGACCTTAGGCTCCAGGTCAGCCTGGGCCTTTTCATATTGCGGGGTATAGCCAGCAACCAGCTTTTGTGCCTTCATAATTTTTTGTTTTTCGTCCTCGAACTGTTTTGATTTTGTGTTAATTTTTTTTGTAGTTTCGTCTAACTGTCTCTCGTAGCCTGCGATTTTGCCACTGAGTGTTCCCATATATGAAATGGCACTGTTGATCTCGTCCTCGGATTGTTTGGAAAAGTCCGTTGCTGACATTTGGTCGGCACGGGTCAACAATTCGGACAAGTTCTTACGAATGGTGTCCACAGAGGAAACCAAGGATTTGGCATCGTTATCCAGTGACAAAACAGAGGATTTTGCCGCCTCTAGGTCTTTTGATGCCGCGTCGATTTCGCGTTTGACCTTACCACTCTCCAAGGACTCGAGGAGTTTTAGCTTCTCTTTTTCTTTCTCTTGATACGCCAGAATTTCTTTCATAAGAACACTATATCACACAATCCAATATCTATCAAGAACTTTGCCATCGAATTCGGCATCGCCGTCGTGGATTGCGTTAAACTTTTTTATAACTCCTGCCGAGGCGATGTTGTCCTTAAGGCAAGTAATTCGAATCTGGTGAATTCCCAGTTTCTTGCATTCGTCAATTCCCAGTTGTAACATCTGGGTGGCATAACCCTTGCGGCGTTCATCTGGGGCAACGGAATAACCTATATGTCCGCCTATGCGTTCTAAGTGTGGGGTCAAGGAATGACGAATCGCAAATGTCCCGACCACCTTGTTGTCCGATTTCCTTATGGCAATAAATTGTGTTGCGGGAACGAACCCTTCGGGCAAATTCCGTCCTGCTTGGTGGTCTTCGCACTCGGTCAACCATTCGTCAAATGACATATCGGACAGACTGCCTGCCCCGTGAATTCCAACACCCGAAATAGTGGATAATTCGGCGATAAATTTTCGTTTGTAATCCTCGACTTGTTCGCGGTGGTGTTGCGCAGGCAATATCAATTCAAGTTCCATGTCACAAGTTTACTCCTTTGAAGGTTTTTGTCAAGTAAGGGGGGGAAGGTGTAGCACATAGGTTTAAAGATTTAAATGGAGGAGTGACAAGATTCAATGTGTTGTTGATTATCTCATTTTTTCGTTGTATGTTTCAGGCGACATCTTGAATGCCTCTTCTTTTAGGATTTCGTCGATGCCATGAAGGGCGACTTGCGGGTCTATGTCCCTAATTCTTTCGCGGATAATTGTTTGCAGCTTTTCGATTTGTTTGTAGTTCATTTTTTCTGGGAAGCCATTCCTCGAGAGCTGTTGCTTGTTATACGAACCAAGAATCTCATTATCATATCCTCGATGGTGATGCACCTCATTGGCTCCAGCAAGTGAAATTTCTCCATCGTTGTCCATTTCGCATGTAACTTGATCGTTTAAAAATGCCGTGGTCACCCAAGACAGATTCCCGTCTGGAACAATTCTGTATTTCGATGGAGTGGACTTTAATTGCTTGATTGCAAAATATGCCCGTTCAGGAATAACCTCTGTTTTCTCTTCTCTACGACCTGATTCATAGCTGCTGATTTTAACACTTGTCCCAGGAGAAACATGAAGGTCACCATACAGCATGCTGGTATCGTACTTCTTTAGAGTATTTGCGAATTGTTTCAGATTGCTCTTCAGCTCGTCTGCCAAGTCCTCGACGAACTCGGCTATTGAATCAAATGGTTCCATGCCAAATTGTAACACAGCAAAAACCATTTGGCAAGTTTTTTGATTCAGGGTATAATGATGTATGTTATACCCAAAAATTGATGTAGCCATAGGCGAAATCGGCGACAAGTACAGTGCCGTAATCGTCGCAGCCCGCCGTGGTCGCGATGTGTTGGCGACCCTGCCGGCCGAGTTGGCGAGATTAAAGATGAGCGAGCTGTCTTATGCCCTAAAGGAAATCAACGAAGGCCGCATTACGGTCATCCGAGGTGCCGTTGCCTAGTGAGATATGCCGAAATTATCCTAGACGAGGTTCACAACGAAGATAGAACCTGGACTTATTCAATTCCTGAAAATTTACAAGTGCACGAGGGCAGCAGAGTCTTCGTGCCTTTTGGATTTCGGAAGAAAATCGTCGAGGGGTTTGTTATCAAGATAAAAGACAGTTGTGATTATGACCCATCAAAAATCAAATCTGTCGAAAAATCCCCTGATAAATTTATCGCACTAAAGCCCGAAGTTTTGGCAATAGCCCCCCTGATTTGTGACAAGTTCAAGTTACGCCTCATTGATGTCTTGCGTTTGTTTGTCCCCGCCACAGTCCGCAGTCGCAAGCGGGAGAGGATTGCCGCGAACAAGGAGCTTAGGGCATTAGATATTAAAAATAAAGATATAGTCCTTACAAAAGAGCAACAGTCTGCAGTCTCTGAAATTCTTGGCAGTAAAAAAACCTTTGTCCTGCATGGAGTAACGGGCAGTGGAAAGACAGAAGTGTATATGCGTGTAATCGCAGAAGTTTTGAAACAAGGCAAGAGTGCGATAATGTTGGTTCCTGAAATTGGATTGACCCCGCAGATGCTTGGAAATTTCCGAATGCGATTTGGTGATTCAGTCGCGATGATTCATTCGGGGTTAAGCCAGACAGAACGATACGACCAATGGATATCTTTGCACAAGGGCGAGAAGAAAATAGTAATCGGGGCCCGCAGTGCCGTTTTTGCCCCTCTTGAAAACATAGGGGTCGTTATAATTGACGAGGAACATGATACAAGCTATTTCGCCGAATCAAACCCTAGATTTCATACGCACGATATCGCACGGATGCGATGTGATTTTAATGAGGCTCCTTTGGTTCTTGGGTCGGCAACACCATCTGTCGAGACAATACATTCGGGATATAAGGTCTTGGAATTAAAGAATCGGGTTAACAACCTATGTATGCCGAATATCAAAATCGTTGACATGATTGCCGAGATACGCGGCGGACATGGTGGTGTGATATCCAGGGATTTGTTGGCGGCGTTAAAGGACGCAATAAATGCCAAGAAATCCGCAATGATTTTCTTGAACCGCAGAGGCTTCTCAAGCTATGTCGGATGCCTTGATTGCGGTTGGATAGCCAAGTGCGAGAGCTGTGATGTCAGTTTGGTCTGGCACAAATTAGATGGTCAATTGAAATGCCATTATTGTTCAGCAAGATATTCAAGGGCGACCAAGTGTCAGGAATGTTCATCGGGTTTATTGCGTTATGGTCAAATAGGGACTCAGAAATTGGTCGAGGAAATCCAATCCATATTGCCCACCATCACGGTGTTTAGGCTTGACACGGATAATGCTAAAGAGTCTTTGAATATTCTGCAAGAATTTGGTTCAACACCAGGGTCGATCCTGGTGGGAACGCAGATGATTGCAAAGGGACATGATTTCCCGTCTGTTGCGGTGGTGGGGATTGTTGACGCGGACAATGCATTGCACTTTTCGGATTATAGAGCGGGCGAGAGGACTTTTGCCCTGATAACCCAAGTTGCGGGCAGGGCAGGGCGTGCGGGTGACGGTCAAGTATTTCTGCAGACCTACAAGCCAAGGCACTATGTGTATAATCTAGTCGCCCAGTACAAGTACAAGGAATTTCTTGAGAAAGAGTTAAACGCACGCGAGGTCACCCAATTCCCACCCTTTACAACAATCATTAGGGTTTTAATAACAGGAGAGGACGAGGCCACAATTTGCAAGTATCTACAGCCCTTGATGAAAAAGCTGCGGGTACGGGAAAAGGACATGGTGTTCCTCGGTGCTATGAAGTCCCCACTGGGAAAGTTGCAGAACAAATATAGATATCAAATCTTGTTGAGGTTTACACGAAAGAAAGAGAAGGATCTGATAGACTGGGTACACCAGGTCGTTAAATCAGAGCCCGCCAAAAATCTGCATGTGTTCCTAGAGATTAACCCACAAAGTCTGAGTTAAGGAGATATAAAAAATGACAACGATTTATTTTATAAGGCATGCAGAAGCAGTTAGAGGTTTCAAACCAAACAGACTAAGGCCTTTGACTGAAAAAGGGCAAAAGGATTGTCACTGGGTGACGGAATTTTTACAAGACAAGCAAGTTGATGTGATAGTTTCTAGCCCTTATAAAAGGGCGGTTGACACTGTGTCTGGATTCGCCAAATCCATGGGTTTTGAAATAGAATTAGACGAAGATTTCCGCGAGCGTGAAAAGGGCTCACTGACTGGGGACTATATGGAATTCGCAATGAGACAATGGGGCGATTTCTTATACAAACTAAATGGTGGGGAGAGTTTGGCGGAAACGCAACAGCGAAACATTACAGCCCTGCAAAGAGTGTTAGAGAGACATAAGAGTAAAAATATTGTTATAGGCACACATGGGCAAGCACTTGGCACCATTATAAATTACTTTGACGAATCATTTGGCTTTGAGCAAAAGTTAGCCATTGGGAACCCTCATATTGTTAAAATGATTTTCGATGGGGACAGCCTTATAAGTTTCATTGACATAGGCTCTGGGTTATAGCATAATAGGTATGTATGGCCTTACTTAATATAATCCAAGTGCCGGATGAGATTTTGTACAAAACCTCTAAACCCGTCGAGAGGTTCGATGGTCGTTTATGGCAACTTTTGGATGATATGCGACAAACCTTGAAAAAAAGTGGGGGGGCGGGCCTGGCCGCCGTGCAGGTCGGATACTTGATGCGAATGTGTCTGGTATGGCTGGAAAAAGATAGTTATCTAGAGTTAATTAATCCAGAGATTTTAGGTGCGAAAAGAGAGAAGAAAGGTGCTGAAGGATGCCTGAGTATCCCCGATATAACTGTGCGTGTTAAACGATTCCAAGAATTACGCGTCCGTGCCCAAGACAGGAACGGCCAATGGTTTGAGATGGATTTAAAGGGCCTGCCTGCCATTTGTACCCAGCACGAGATTGACCACATGAATGGAATCCTGATAACGGATCACGAGGAGGGCAGATGAAAATAGCATTTTTGGGAACACCCGGGTTCGCAGTACCCAGTCTTGAGGCTTTGTTGAAGAGCAGACATGAAATAGTTTGCATAGTATCGCAACCCGACAAGCCAATAGGCAGGGGAGGTAAGGTTCAGTTCAGCCCAGTTAAGGAGTTTGCTTTAAAACATAGTATCCCGATTTTGCAGCCCGAGAGGATTTCAAAAGAGGTCGAAATTTTGGACAAATATAGGCCAGATATCCTTGTTACCTGTGCGTTTGGCCAGATGTTGCGACAAAATGTTTTGGATTATGCCCCTTATGGTGTTATAAATGTGCACGGCAGTTTACTTCCCAAATATCGTGGTGCTTCACCAATTCAATGGGCGATTATCAACGGTGATACGGAAACTGGTGTAACAATTATGAGAACAGATATGGGTATGGACACAGGCGACATGATTTTATGGGAGAGTATACCCATTAATTCAGACGAAACAAGCGGCGACCTGTTTCCACGAATGGCTCAACTTGGGGCGAAATTGCTTGTCAAGACTTTGGATAAAATACAAGGGAGTACTGCGAGATTTATCAAACAGGATGATGCCCTTGCAACGCCAGCTCCGATGCTGAGACGAGAGCACGGACTTATTGATTGGAGCAAGCCTGCACATGAAATCGTAAATCTTATCAGGGGTTTGAACCCTTGGCCGTCGGCGTATTTCGAGTTAGATGGGGAACAAATAAAGGTTCACAAAGCAAGAGTGGCGGATGGAAGGGTAGAATTGCTTGAGGTTCAAGCCCCAAACAGCAAACGCATGCGAGGAGTTGACTTTTGCAATGGGAAAAGGATACAATATAAACATGATAATTTCACCTTCGCTTAATCCAGCCTCGATGGCAGGCGACCTTGAGGGATATCTGGGCTGGCTTAATGGTTTGAAAATCCCTGATATTTCAATCCATGTTGATGTTATGAGGGAAGACTTTGCGGGTACAAACTACATGACGGATGAAGAATATTTATATGTTATGAAAAACTGTCAGTTGCCGATGGATTTGCACCTGATGACACATGACACGGATTTCTTCTTAAAAAATGCGTCTCCATTGGTTCAAACAATCATAACACTAGACGAAATGATAAATCTTCCAAATTATGTGACGACAAAATTCCAGACAATCAACCCTATCTTGGTCATGAGTGTCGAGGCAGGGGCAAGTGGCAAACCCAGCGACATTCCAAAAGCTCTACGGAAGGTCAAGAAGCTGGCGGGCAAGAAACTTATTCTAGATGGTGGAATTAATGTCGAGAACATTGGAACAGTCAGGGATGCGGGTATTCACACCGCGGTTGTTGGGGCGGCACTTTACAACGCCCCTAACAGAGAGGAGTATCTGAAAAATTTGCTTGCCAAGGCGAGAGAGTTGTGATATACTTCGGGGTTAATGGAGGTTCGGTCATGAGCAGAACATGTGATTTATGTATGAAAGGCAAAATGCGGGGAAACACCGTTAGTCACTCTAACAGGAAAGCCCCAAGGCACTACAAGCCTAACTTGCAAAAGGAAACGGTAGAGATAAGTGGTAACAGCCATCACCTTTTAATTTGCACAAAGTGCAAGCGTACGATTGCCAAAAACGCAGGGTGATTTACAGGCGGAGTCTGTAAATCCAGCGGCTTCCAAGCACTCTTTCAACATAAGCGTTAGTAGCAGGATATGGTGAAGTTTCCAGGGTCGTCAGGCCCTTTTCTTTAAGCCATCCTGCAACTTTGCCCTCACCGGCATTATAGGCAATAAGCACAGTTCGCAAATCCCCAAACCTGTCGAACAAATACCGCAAATATTTTGTCCCCAGCCTGATGTTTGTCTCAGGGTCGGTCAAATCTATATCGTTGCTTTGGGCAATCCATCTGGCGGTCGAGGGCATAAGTTGCATCAATCCAACTGCACCTTTACTACTGATGACATTGTGCCTGAAACCGCTTTCTGCCCTGATGATTGATGCAATAAGGTCGGGTTCAATATCGAATTCGGTGCTGGCACTTTTTATAGCGTCCTGGTGTTTCAGGGGATACGCCGCTAAGATTATCGCAAATCCCATTCCGAAAAGAAAGCAAATTGTCAGTATTACAACAATAGTCGCTTTCCACCACATGGTCCTAGTATATGCTGCCAACGCCTGTTCCAAACGCGATTGCATCAGTTCCATGCTTTTTTCGCAACTCGTCGAACAGCTCATCAAATTTTTCGGATTTTTTATCTGCGAACATGTCTATCTGCTCTCGGGCTCCATCTGAAAGATTTGATACAGAAACCCGCAAGCTTCGTACAGGCCAGATATCGAATTTTTTAAATATTTCAAGGGCAGTTGTTGTGATAATCGGTGCATGAGAAGTTGCTAGGGCAATTGTTGCCTGGGCTCCGTGCCAGCGAAGATTTGAATCCCGAATACCAAGGTTAACAGTTGTGCCCTTGACGCCCTTTCGTCGCATGCGGGTTGCGACCTCTTCGGCTAGGTTATAGATAACCTTTTCGACATCTTTGATATTTGTTAAATCACGGGACAAAGTAGTCCCATTCCCAACACTCTTTACATCATCGACAGTATGAAAATCCTCGACCGGTTCGTCACATTCACCTCGTGCCGCCAAGATGATTCTTTCGGCACTGATACCTATATGTGTCTTCAGAACCTCAATATCAAAAGCTGCCAATTCGCCAATAGTCTTGACACCTAACTTTGCCAAAAGTCGTGCGGTCTTTCGGCCAACAAACAACATCTCGTTAACGGGCAACGGCCATACTAACTGTTTATAGTTGTTTTTACTGATAACCGTCACAGCATCAGGCTTCTTTATATCCGAACCAAGTTTCGCAAAAGTTTTATTCCACGACACCCCAACAGATATAGTCAAACCCAGCTCATCCTTGATTATTTGCCTCAGTCGGTCTGCAATGATCGCTCCATCGCCAAACAGCTTTTCAGAGGCCGTTACATCCAGCCAGCATTCGTCCTGACCAAAACTCTCGACCTTGTCAGTAAAGCGATAATAAATCTCACGAACCAGTTTTGCATATTTCGAGTACTCCCTGTGTTGTGGTATAACAATCTGGATGTCGGGACACTTATTTTTTGCCATCCACACTGTGTCGCCTGTCCTTATACCAGCCGCTTTTGCTGTTTCGCATTTAGCCAAGACTATACCTTTTCGCTCTTTGGGGTCCCCGCAAACCGCCAGAGGCCTACCCAACAGGGATGGGTTTAAAACCCTCTCCACAGAGGCGAAAAAATTATTTAGGTCACAATGCAAAATTACTCGTTCCACCGCTTGACTAGTATAGCACGCTTGTAGTATAATACTTTATACAAAGGGAGTATGCTTAAGAGCGGTCACACAAATATGGGTGGTTGCCAGAGCGGCCAATTGGAGCAGTCTGTAAAACTGTCGGCGAGAGCCTACGGTGGTTCGAATCCATCACCACCCACCACCACTTAAGGCATTGCACCCTTCATACATGACGAACCTGAATTCAGGTTCGTTTTTTTTCGACCAGTATTGAAAAGAGAATGTCCGCCGTGATATACTGCTGTATGGAACTATCTATCCAGCAGGAATATTACAGGGAATTCTCAGAGTTTTTTGAGAGATACAAAGACCGAATTCGGCTCAACCCCGATGATTCTTATATTTCGTTCGATTATGATGATGAACTAGGTTGGCATACGGATACTTTCCTAACCCCCAGAGAGTTTGATGAACTTAGCAAAGCAAAGACTCTGAAAGAACTTTTTGGAGTTAACCATAAGATTTATTACTACCACGATGGACAAATAAGGTCAGAATTTGAAACATTAGAAAATAAATACTTCGGCATTTTCGGGCACGACTGGGGGGTTCGCCATGAATTGTCTAATTCTTTGATACAACACAACGCCACAAAAGTGAGGATAAAAGATTCTAGTTGGGATGAATATGTTAAAAATTCTCCCAACAAATATTTTGACGACAACACTTACAATGAGATTACTTACCCAAAATCTTCACTTTGTGTGCCGTGATTATTGTATAGCTATGGGCATTAACTGTAACAATTGATTCCCCAGCATTGACATACCAATTTTTGCCCTTGCTTTCAATATCGTTAGATTGCAGGATTTTATTTTTACAGTATTCTGATTGGGCATTGACATTTCCCATGAATTAGTATAGAATAATCCTATCGAAGGAGGTACTAAAATGTCAAATATTTACACAGGTGGCCCAGTCGACAGGAACGCTCTAAATCCAAGAGGGTATTGGAAAGAAGAAGAGAACATCAACTATACATGGGAATTGCTTGATAGCGGTGAACTTGTTGGTCACACAAAACAACAGTTAGAGGAACTTGTCAGTACGCTTGATGAAGCAACACTGTTCGCAGGTGCTTTGCGTTGCCTGATTTATTGGTATGATGCAGAAAATGTCCAGGAAAAATTATTCCCAAAAATAGAAGCACAATCAGAGCAATCGGGCATTTCTTTTTGAAAAGATTTATTCATCTCTATGTTGAATTTTGTCACAAAAGAGATGAATCTGAAAATTTTAATGTTAAACTGCCTCGTCTTGAATGTGTCGACAAAACAAGACAAGAAGTTTGACAATTTAATATAAAGAGCGATATGATATCTCATGCTGTCAAAAGTTAAGAGTTTCGGCGTGGGCGGAATCAATGGCTATGTTGTTGATGTCGAGGTTGATATCTCGCCGGGGTTGCCGCGGTATTTGCTTGTGGGGCTGCCCGATGCCTCAGTCAAGGAGAGTCGCGAAAGGGTAGACAGTGCCATCCGCAACAGCATGTTCGAATTCCCAAACAGCAAAGTGATTATAAACCTCGCCCCTGCCGATACGCGAAAAGAAGGTTCGCTATATGATCTGCCAATTGCAATCGGAGTTTTGCAAAGCCTGGGCGAGATAAAGGACGAGGAAAAGGCAGGCGAGTTCGCATTCGTGGGCGAGTTGGGTCTAGACGGCGAAATTCGTCGTGTTAATGGTATCCTCCCAATATTAATGTCTGCCAAGGAATGTGGCATTAAGAAAGTTATTATTCCAAAAGAAAACGAACCCGAGGCGTCCTTTGTACACGGCGTAACGGTATTCACGGCAAAAAACTTGCGAGAGATTGTGGATGCCTTAAATGGCGAGGAAGGTGCAACTCTGACTCGTGTGAATAAGAAATCCTTTGACGAGGCAAAGAGGGAAGATGCTCACACCGTCGATATCAAATTCGTTCGTGGGCAATATACCGCCAAGCGGGCTCTAGAGATTGCTTCGGCGGGCGGACATAATATCTTATTGATTGGCCCTCCGGGATCGGGCAAGACGATGCTGGCGAAATGCTTTCCGACGATTTTACCTGATTTAACTTTCGAGGAGAGTCTAGAAGTTTCAAAAATCCACAGCGTCGCGGGAACGCTTGACCCCAAGCGGGGCATGATAACCACACGACCTTTCCGTACTCCGCATCATACAGCCTCTGTTGTCGCATTGGCGGGAGGTGGAAAATTCAGCCGCCCCGGCGAGATTTCCCTGGCACATCATGGCGTGTTGTTTTTGGACGAAATGCCCGAATATCCACGGAATTCGTTGGAGATGCTGCGACAGCCCTTGGAGGACAACACCATAACAATCGCTCGTTCGCATGCAACGGTGCAATATCCTGCGTCATTTACCTTAATCGCGTCTATGAATCCGTGTCCGTGTGGGAATTATGGCTCGCGGACCCAGAAATGCTCGTGCCGCAGAACAGAGGTCAGTAAATACTTGGCAAAGCTAAGTGGCCCCCTTATGGACCGAATCGACATGCACATCGAGGTCGACAGCGTAACATACGATGACCTATCACAAAAAGGCATAGGGGAATCCAGTGCCGAGGTTAAAATTCGTACCAGCTCCGCTCGCACGGCACAGTTGAACCGATTTAAGGACAGTCAGAATTTTTCCAATGCTAAAATGACGGAAATTGATATCAAAAAACATTGTGCCCTTGACCCCGCGTCGGAGGCTATCTTGAAAAATGCATTTGAAAAGCTGAAGCTATCCGCCCGTGCATATTCCCGAATCCTACGGGTTGCCCGCACTATTGCAGATCTAGAGGGCGAGGAAAATATCAACGCCGATCACATCACCGAGGCGGTGGGGTATCGTTCGCTTGATCGCAAGTACGGAGGTAACTGATGGAATATTCAATCGACGAAAAAATCTGCATAGCCATGTCCCGGACCGAGGATGTCAAGTACCGTAACAAGTTGCGGGACACGATGAATTTAGATTTAGTTGATGACAAGGCGGAGTTAGAGAGCTTTATACGCAATTGCACAGAGCAGGGCATTGTAATTGTAACAATGAAAAGTGAACGATACCCAAAAAGTTTGTTAAATTTGGAAGCCCCACCAATTGTTCTATATTGCAAGGGAAATCTTGGTTTACTGGAAAAACCCGCCGTTGCGATTGTCGGAACCCGCGACTGTACTCGGTATGGTCAAGATGTGGCAACTCGTTTTGCTAAAGAATTCGCAGGCAGAGGATTGGTTGTAGTATCAGGCCTTGCCGATGGTATTGACGCTGCGGCTCATCTGGGGGCGGGTATTGAAAATACCATAGGAGTGCTAGGGAATGGGTTGAATGTATTTTATCCAAAGGGTAACACAAAATTGCAAAAGGATATGTTTCAAAAGGGACTGGTAATTTCCGAGTACCTGCCAAACACGCCTGTCGCCAGGTATAACTTTCCGTGGCGAAATCGAATTGTTGCGGGATTATCCCAAGCTCTTCTTATCGTCGAGGCAGACATCAAAAGTGGAACTATGATTACCAAGGACTGGGCACTAGATTTGGGCCTTGATGTGTATTCCGTACCTGGGCCGATTTATTCGACGGCCTCGCGTGGGACCAACCATATGATTAAGGAAGGTGGGTTAATAGCAACCAGTCCCGATGATGTCCTGGCAACCTTTGGGGCGTTCGAGAAAAGTAAAGAGGCCGAGGCAACCTACATCCAATTATCATTCGAGGAAAAGATGGTTATCGATATGTTGCGGCGGGGCGAGCAGCACTTTGATGACATAGTGACCGAGTTAAATCTAAAGCCCTCGAAATGTGTAACTCTGCTAACAAACATGGAGATTCGCGGACTTATAGATAAATTACCAGGAAATTTCTTTGCATTCAACCAACAGTAGAGGATTTCTACCTCTGGTAGAGGATTTTTACTTGAAATTGATATAGCTATGGGCTAGAATCGGGATATAAAAGGAGGCATTCATTATGAATGAAATCGAAATCGGAGGAAAGATAGCACAAGGCAGGAAGGAAAAGGGGTTGTCCCAGTCCCAGTTCGCGGAAATGTTAAACATCAGCCCCCAAGCGGTCAGTAAGTGGGAACGAGGCGAGAGCCTGCCTGACATCATCATGCTGGGTAAAATTGCGAATGTGATTGGGATGGACTTGAACCATTTTGCTTCTCTTGCCAAGGAAGAAAAGCAGGGCAAGGTAAAGAACATGTCCTACTCTGGATGGAAAGATGCAGACTTTTCTGGTTTGAAGAACCTGCATGAAAAAATGTCATGTTCAAATATCCAGCGCTGTAAATTCGTGGGTGCAGACCTGTCGGGAATTACATTTCGTGCAAACAATATGAAGGATAATGATTTTACGGATGCTCTTATCAGTGGCGGCAAGTTTTCGATGGCAAACCTGACTGGAAACAATTTCAAAGGCACAGACCTCAGTGAAATCATGGTGACTAAATCAAATTTCGGGCGAAATGATTTCCATAACGCAAACTTTCGCAACGCTAAAATCAAGGTCAGCAAGTTTGAAGAAAACGATATGATAGGGGCAATTCTGGATGGTATTGAATTCGACAAAAGTGTTGTCAAGAGGATAATTTTCAGCGGTTCCATGGAAAACTGTTCATTTGTTCATAATGTTTTTAAAAAGGTCGAATTCGCGGATGTAATATTCAGGAACTTATTCTTCAAGGGTTCGGCAAAAGGGATAACCTTTACAAATTGTATGGCGGACAAGGCATCTTACGCGTTCCTCCAGGCATCTGGTGCCAACATGACAGGGATAGAAATTTTGGCTTGACATGATTCGCCACGCAAGTGTATTCTGGGCGTATGACCTTAGTCATCATAGAAGGTATCGGAAAAAAAGATACAATTAAAAAGTATCTAGGCAGCGGGTACGATGTCCTGGCCACTGGCGGACATTTTCGTGACCTGCCTAAAAGTGTCCTGGCGGTGGATGTTGATAACGGCTATACGCCTAAGTATTCAATTCCGCGGGACAAGAACGAAACGGTGAAAAAGATAAAGGACAAAGCAGCCAAAGCAAAATCAGTCCTAATCGCAACTGACCCAGACCGCGAAGGCGAGGCAATAGGTTTCCATGTTGCACATATCTTGGGCCTGGATCCGTCGTTGGAGAACCGAATAGCGTTCAACGAGATTACAAAAAAAGCGGTCCAAGAAGCTTTGCAAAACCCTAGAACCTTGGACATGGACTTGTTCCAAGCTCAACAGGCACGGCGGGTTCTGGACAGGCTTGTTGGATACAAATTGTCACCCGTAGTTTCAAAAAAGATTAAGAAAAGCAAGCTAAGTGCCGGACGCGTCCAAAGTGTTACCTTAAAGCTGGTTGTTTTGCGGGAACGCGAAATTTTGGCATTTGTGCCAGAGGAATACTGGGATTTCTTTTCCCATTTGGAAAAAGATTCCGTTAAATTCAGGGCAACGCTGCACAGCGGCCTTGATGGTAAAAAGATTAAACTTACTAACAAAGACGAAGTAGATGCCGTTGTCAAAGCGGTGGACAAGGCAAAATACGAAGTAGTAAATGTCAAGAAATCCATCACGAAATCCAACGCCCCGCCCCCATATACAACATCCAGCATGCAACAAGATGCCTTAAACAAAGCAGGAATGTCCCTGAAGCGTTGTGGAATGGCAGCACAAGCCCTGTACGAGGGTGTAGAACTGGGCGAACATGGGAAAACAGCATTGGTTACCTATATCCGTACAGACAGCTTCAGAGTATCTCCAGAAGCCCAGCACGAAGCGAAGGCTTGGATACTGGAAAAGTATGGTGCTGACTATGCACCAGAGACCTTTAATTTCTACAAGTCAAAAAAGTCTGCTCAAGACGCTCACGAGGCCATTCGCCCGACTAATATACACTTGACGCCCGAATCCGTGTCTAAATATTTGGCCCCTGACCAGGCAAAGCTATACCGATTAATCTATAACAGATTCCTTGCCTCGCAAATGACCCAAGCAACATATGATTCTGTCTCGGTTGATATTGCCGCAGGAGGATATGGGTTTAGGGCTACAGGGCGTGTTCCGATTTTCTTGGGTTGGACGGTTCTGTACCAGCAAAAGGAAAAATCCTCCGATGAAGAGGGCGAAGAAAAGGAAGAGTTCGTAAAATTGCCAAACCTGGAAGTCGGAGATACCCCAGAATTCTTGAAATTAGAGTTCACTCAAAAATTCACCAAGCCGCCCGCCCGATATACCGAGGCAACCCTGGTCAAAGCAATGGAGGAGGCAGGCATTGGTCGCCCGGCAACATACAATCCAATAATCCAAAACATCGCGAATCGATACTACACTGAAAAAGAAGGTAAATCAATCAAGCCAACTGAACTAGGGTTTGCGGTTGTTGACCTGTTGGACAAGTATTTCAAAGACATTATGAATATCGAGTTCACAGCAGGCCTAGAGGAGAAACTAGACGATATTGCATACGAGGGATTGGATTGGGTCAAGGTCATCGACGAGTTCTATCAACCATTTACCAAAGACATAGAAACCGCTATGGCTGGTGAGGATAATATTACAATCGCACAAGAGGTTTCCGATATCGAATGTGAAAAGTGTGGGAAGCTCCTTGTCGTTCGAATTGGACGCTTTGGCAAGTTTTATGCATGTCCCGGATTCCCTGCGTGCCGAAATATCAAGCCATATGAAAAGCCCCTGTTTAACTGTCCAAAATGCACGACGGGTGCGATTTATAAAAAAAAGTCAAAGAAGGGCAGAATGTTCTATGGCTGTGGGGCTTACCCAAATTGTGACTTTGTAACCTGGGATGAACCAACGGGTAAACTGTGTGATAAATGTAAAAGTCCAATAGTCACCGATCCAAAGAGCAAGCAAGTTAAGTGCAGCAGCAAGGAGTGTACCTGAACATGGGTACTATTGACCTCTAGTAAAGCTTGTGGTATCTTATGTGATGACTAGGGCTGTTGAACAAGTGGGATTTGCTCCAACACATCGGTGCAATTTAAAATGTAAGCACTGCTATCTGGGTCCTTCTGAAAATGTTAATATGGACCCAGATATACCTTTAGTAACCATGGAGTATTTTAATGATATCAGTCATATTGGGTTTTACGGTGCCGAGTCCCAGTTTAATCCCCAAGCACCACTAGATATTAAAAAGGCGGCCTTGACTTATGATAGGAAGTTTAAAGGGGTTGGCCTAGTGTCGAATTTAACTTTTTTGAACTATGATTTTTGGGACACAGTGGAGGAGCTAGGTGCTCTTGCAACAAGTGATGGGTACAAAGTTCATGTAAGAGTATCAAATGATGCAGAGCACAATAGGGCGATGAGGGCCATCGGTATATACAAACAGCAGGTTTATGATAATATTCGCCTTTTGCAGGATAGATACCCCTCAATCTATGTTGAATTAGAAGATTGGACCAAGAACAGCCCAGTGATTAATTCAGGTAATGCAACCGCGTTAATCGAGCAAGGATTGGCTGAGCAGATTGATGAATCTGAGCTAGAAAAGATGGCGATACAACGATGCATGCAAAGAATGCCAGGACATTATATAATGAAGAGGAAATTAAACTTTTTCCGAACAGATGCAAAGGGCAATGTTCATGATAAATATGTCGACCACATAACGGGGGACAAAGTGAACTTTGGGAATGTCTTACAGACACCAATACCTGAAATATTATTAAGCTTGTGACCGATCCGCCAATTCTTTTATCAGGTCGGCTTGACCGCCGATGCCATAGTACATGTTTTGACTTAGGTGACGCATTTGTTCCAGTTCGACATCCATATGATTGAATTGGTAAACACCAAGGTAATTAGTCCAACTTTTTAGTTTCGGTATGATCTTCTCATCGAGATGCTTTATATAACCCTGCAGGGCTTGAGGGTGTTCGCTTTTGAAATATGCGATATCCGCTTTTAACTGGGTATTTATGTGCTCGATGTCCTCCGGCTCGAAATCAGTTCTGAAGAATGGTGTTTGCTCGCCGACTACGATTCGGGAGGTATCGTCTGGTCCAACCAGCAATGTACTTATTTTATTTCCCGACATGCCAACTAATGCACGGTTGAGGTTGTCACGAAGCAGGGATTCGTGATACTTTTTCGGCATTGCGTTTATCAATAGCTGGGTATTTTCAGGTTTGACAGTACCTTTCTCGATGGCGGATTCCAGGTCTTTGTCAATTTCTTCTTCTTTTATGTCCGCAACCAATTGAAGATATTCAAGGAGCGTCTTGTATTTCAAACGGTACTCCATCGGGAAGAGGTTTACATATTTCTTGATTCTTTTATCTATAACGGAATTGTCTGTACTGTACTTGTATTTGTACATTACAATCTCGGTCACGGGGACGGGCAAGATGTTTGATATTGTTGCGTTTGATAATGTATGTTCAATGGAGGCATTTGGATGACCAAATGATACAAGCTTGCCATTGATGTGATAAATTTCAGGGTTCATTTGGTCTTTGTATTCTTCACCCATTACAAAATTTTTGTGGAAAGTGCCTCGTAAACCCAGGAAAGAGTCTATCGTCTTTTTTAGGTTACTTGGTCTAAATTGCCACTCCTTGGCTTCATCCAAAACTGGATGGGGCATTTGGGTGCGGCGGTATTTCTTCATTATGGCTTGTTGTCGCCTGAATTCCTCGATTTGTGCTTCGGCTTTTGCAACATCTTCCTCAGTCAGGATTTCGTTTGGGTTACCAAGTTCCTCTAGGACAAGCTCCTTTGAAAAAGCATCGCCCTCGATTATAACGAATTCAGATTTGACTGCCTCAGATTCAATGGCCTTGCCATCATTGCCAAATTTCATGGCGAAGTATAGCATAGCGGAATGCCAACTGTCAATATTGGCCCCCTATACCACCTCTAATGTGATACTCGAATTGGTAAATACGCAGATGTCACCAGCAATCTTTAACGCTTGCTCGGCGATTTGCTTAGCATCCATTTTGGTATTCGCAGCCAATGCCTTTGCGGCGGCTAGGGCATAGTTACCCCCCGAACCAATTGCGGCTATACCTTTTTCAGGCTCGATGACATTACCATCTCCTGAGATAATGAGGAGTTTTTCTTTGTCTGCCACTAACATCATAGCTTCAAGGTTTCGTAAATATCTATCACCCCGCCAAGACTGTGCCAGCTCAACGGCAGAGCGAAGAAGGTTGCCAGAAAACTTTTGCAACATTTCCTCGAACCTAGCAGACAAAGTAAAAGCATCCGCAACAGAACCTGCGAATCCTACGACAACTTTATCATTATACATTCGCCGAACTTTGACAGCGTTGTTTTTTAATACTATGGATTGCCCCATGGTAACTTGACCATCACCTGCAATGACGGTTTGGTTACCTTGTTTGACTGCTACTATTGTTGTTGCGTGCATGTTCATCTAATGATTATTCACCAAAAAACTGAATAAGTCAAGTAAAATTCTGGGGTAGGGCATAGGGTCTGTGCTTAGCCAACTGCTTCAGGAAGGTCAACAGGGAGCTTCGGCTTGCCTTTTGGCTTGGTTGCTTTATCATTCTTTTTAGCTTGCTTGTCTACCAACTTAGCCATCTTGGCGGCGTCTTTGGTGATGAGGGCTTTGATCTCGTCGTCGGAGAGTTTGTCTTTGATTGTACTGTGGTATGCAATTACCATTGCATCATAGAGATTTTCGAACCCTAGGTCTGCCCATTGTGGAAATGCCTCCTCAAATGCAGAACGGGTTTCTGCCATTGCTAAGTGGTCGGTCATGTTCTCGCGGGTTGTATGGGTAAATATATGGGCAAAGTTTGCGTCTTTTAACAGGAAGCTATGCGATACCAAGACAAGCAAATTTTCAAAATTCTCTTTGTATTTATAGTCGTTAACAAAGTCCTTCTTGTGCGATTGCATGTACAAGATATATAGTTTTTCCGAGATTCGAACAAATGATGTGCCTTCCTCGATAAGAGAGGTGAACATTGGCATCAGCTGTGGATGGCTCATGAAACGCTCGACATCAACAAGAAGCTCGTTGAATTTATAAAACTTATCACCTGTTGTTACCATGGTGTGTGTAACGCTTTGTGTCCCGTCCGGCTTTTTCGATACGACAAGACGGTTATACGGACTAATTCCGAATTTATCTTTATAGCTATCACGATTCATCATGAAGCACGCGGCGGTCTCGGTGAAGTACTTGCGGATTTTTGCCAAGATGTTTTCGCGACTGAGGATTTTTTTCTTTTCGTCAGCTTTTTCTTTTCGCTTTGCTTGTGCAAGTAAAAGATTCGCCCGCTTTTGCTTTTCAATTTCTTCTGCCCGATTTCTGGCTTCTTCCAGCTCGGCAATTTTAGCCAGAAGCTCTGCATGCTCTTCGTCACTGTGCGTTCCGATTAGGCCTTCTGTCTTTTTTTTTTCTGCCTGTAACTCTTCCAACTCTTTTTCAATAGCCTTTTTGTGTTCTTCCAGTTCAGCAACCGCGGCTTCACTTATTTCTTCGTCAAGAAACGCGTCTTCTTGAACAGATACAGGTTCAGGTTGCGGCTCTGGTTCAGGTTGGGGTGGGGGAGTCTCCTCGACAACCACAACAACTGGCTCTGGTTCTGGAACGAATGTTGGCTCTTCTACTATTGGTGTGTCTTGCAGTGGCTGGATATTTTCTTGTTCTGTCGCGTAGTAGTTGTTGACAATGATTGATGGGCCAGTATCTTCTTCTTTGTACTTGTTCAGGTTTTTATCATAAATAATGTTGATACGACGATTGTCGACTGGGCGGCTACGCTCGAATAATATCAGCAAGAAGTAAACAATCAAATAAATCGCGGCGGGAATTGCACACAATAATCCAAGGGTAAGCAGGGCATCAGCAACTTCAAAGGAATTCTCAAACGCAAGGAATACAATCATGGCCAGTAACATCATGAACAGTCCGAATAATTCAATTGCAATCATTGCATTAATAATTCGGGCACCTTTCATAACTCGCACGAAACTGCCAACAAACCAGAATGCTATAAGGAATCCAATGAACGAAACTATAATCAAGATTCCAAGCCATGCCCAGAAAGTTAATCCCCAAAAGAATAATCCAAGCATGAATAACAATGGTCCAAGTATCGAGGCACATATAATCCCTACTTTGTACCAAGTTTCATTTATTGAATCACGCATTCTTCCAGACCGCTTTTCTACAACCAAAGCAATCAAGAACATAACAGTCAGCACCACCCCTATCCCAAAAAGTATCGGACCCATATTACAACCCCCTTTGTAATTATTACATTATACTCAATAATAATAAATAAAAATGCGTTTGTCTAATGATTTTTTACATAAATTCGTTTGACATTGGAGACAATAAGTTGGGACAATTAACTATGAATTCAGGCAAATTTCGATTATTTAGCTTAATTTTCGCAGGTGTCTTCGTTTTCTGTGCCGTTGTTGCTGGGATCGTGATTGCAACGCCAGAGCAGCGTGCCGAGGCAAGCGTAGTACAGACATTTACTCTAAACCATCCTGCTGGTGGAACACTTACAGTCAACAGGACGATAGGTGGAAATACGCCTCATGCATTTACCCGATCTGGTAACACTATTACTGCTACTGGAACTTCTCGCTTTTATGTTAACAGGACTGGCAACAATTGGACATCTTCGAATATTGCAAACAATTTGTCTACGGTTGCTGTATCAGGTGATTTTGATTTGGAGGCCAGGTACAGATTCCATGATGATAGATTTAATGTAGTTGGTCGTCGTAACAGGTGGACTGGACAATGGCAAAATGTTGTAAGGACTCAGAATGACACTATAAGTTTATCCACTTATAATGTTGCTGGTCATGTCAGGTGGCGTCGTACAGATACCAATCAAGAAGCAAACAGCACATCGCAAACAGGAGCATGGCATTCAAATAGGACATTTAGTGTCCCTTGGTCAGGAAATTGGACCACCATGTCAGTAACACGAAGCCTAGGAAGTAATGGAGGACAACTGGGTACCGTTGTGGTTGTCAGCCCAGTAGTGACAAATCGAACAATGACCTTCCATCTTAACCCAACAAGTGGCGGAGGAAGCATGACAGTCGCTGGAACAAATGCCACTCATGGCAGTACTCGTACTATGGCACAAGGAACCGCTCACTCCATTGTCGCCAATGCTGCGGCAGGGTGGCAATTTTCTAACTGGCAAGTCATTGCTGGAACAGCAACAATTACTAATGTTAATGCCGCCAGCACGACATTAACCATTGCGGCGTCTAATGCGACAATCAGGGCAAACTTCACGCAAATTCAGCGGACCATGACATTTCAATTGAACCCAGCCAGTGGAAGTGGAACGATGACGGTTGCGGGGACAAACGCAACACATAACAGCAGTCGTACTTTGACCCAAGGAACGAACCACGCAATTGTAGCCAAACCCGCATTCGGATGGAGCTTCTCGCATTGGGATGTTGCTGCTGGCTCGGCAACGATTGCAAACGCATCTGTCGCCAGCACGACATTTACGGTTGGGGCTGGAAATGCAACTATCAGGGCGAATTTCTCGCAACAAACACATACTGTCAACTTTTTTACAAATCCTGTAAGTGGCGGTGGGACATTTACACTGGGTGGAACTGCCGCAGCCCATGGTGGTTCTAGGGCCCTAGTGCAGGGCACTGTTCACAATTTGGTTGCAACTGCCGCAACACATTGGACATTCTCGCATTGGACAGTTTCGGGAGTAGGTTCTTCTATTGCTAATGTGAATGCCGCCAGCACAACATTTACCTTGGGTACAGCTACCGCTAGTATAACCGCACATTTCCGCGTCAACTTTGGAACACCACCGCCACCTCCTGAACCCGCCCCCGAAAATTGGGAGTTTGGATGGAATATACTTCGACTGCATTTTGGCTCGGGTAACGCAGCATCAAATCCATTACCAGGATTTGATGTGAACGAAAACAGTCCAACTGCAACCAGGTTCTTTGACCCAACCAATGCGGCATCCCGTAATTTACCAACGGCTGCCCAAATGAACGCGTGGGCGACGACGCAACCTGGGTTGGAAGATAGGGCATTCATAGGTTGGTATACTAACAGTAATTTTGAAACTGCTGAAGGGAAGCGGGTATCTCAGATTCCTGTGGGAATGACAGGAGTTATCAGATATTATGCAAGGTGGGAGGATGGACGAGCTATATTCCGTATCGCCTCCGGAGGGGCTCACGGCCAGGCTATCCGTAATAATGGCGAGTTACTAGGATGGGGATTCAATCCTGCCTCAGGGATTAATTCATCCATATCTGGAACTCCTTTTGTGACCAGGATTGGTACAGCAAATAATTGGGCACAGATTTCTGCATTTGGCGATCATACTCTTGCAATAACCACAAATGGTGAACTTTGGGCCTGGGGCAATAATGGCACTGGTCAATTAGGCGATGGAACAACAGGGCTTCGCCATACACCTATGCGAATTGGTACAAGAACTGACTGGGTGCAAATTGCGGGTGGAATGCATCAAAGTTTTGCTATAACCGCCAGCGGTGAGTTGTGGGCGTGGGGACAAAATAATCACGGTCAGCTTGGTGATGGAACAACAATTGATCGTCATTCGCCGGTACGAATTGGCACAAGAACTGACTGGGCATATGTTTCGTCTGGTGGGTCAGGTTTTAACTTCAGTAGTCGGACTATGGCGATAACCAGAGGAGGAGAGCTTTGGTCTTGGGGCGGTGATAGCTGGGTACCAGGTGGTATTCCAGTGCGGATTGGTACTGCAAGCAACTGGGCACGCGTTTCAGTGGGTACACAGCATCAGATGGCATTGACAACGAATGGCGAGTTATGGGCTTGGGGTGTTAATCAATTTGGGCAACTCGGCGATGGAACAACAACAAATCAACCTGTTCCAGTTAGAATTGGAATACGAACAGATTGGGCTCATATTTCTGCAGGTGGAATTAGCTCGCATGCTATAACCACTGGTGGCGAACTCTGGGCTTGGGGGCAAAACAGTAACGGTCGACTTGGCGATGGGACGACAACGGACAGTCATACCCCTATCAGAATTGGGACACGAACAGATTGGCTCCAAGTCGAGGGAAGTCAAACCCATCACACTCTTGCTATAACCAGAAGTGGATATTTGTTTGCTTGGGGGGGAAGTAACCTAGGACAGTTGGGACTTGGTTCCCCTAATAATCAGACTATCTTGACTCCAACACGGGTTAATACCTGAAGATAAGGTTACAATACATATTTCCGCAGGTCCGTCAGGCGAATAATCTGCGACTGGTTGTCTGTTATGAATTTTTTGTCAACCTTAAGGGTGTGTGGCTCCTTTCCATCTGCGTTAAAGGCAATATCTTCCAAAAGGATTTCCATGATGTTGGAAAGACGCCTTGCTCCGATATTTTCTTGGGTTTCGTTTTCTTGCTCTGCTAATTCGGCGATGAGTTTTAGGGCAGTTGCATCAAAAGATAGGCTTACTTTGTCAACGGCAAGTAGCTCGCTGTATTGCTTGATGAGTGAGTTTTCGGTTTGAGTTAAAATTTTATAGAAGTCATCTTTACCTAAGTTTTGTAATTCAACCCGAATAGGGAAGCGTCCTTGCAGCTCAGGGATCAGGTCTTGAACACGACTGATGTGGAATGCTCCAGCAGCAATGAACAGGATATAATCTGTCTTTATAGGGCCGTGCTTGGTTTGTATTGTCGAACCCTCCACGATAGGAAGTATATCCCTTTGCACACCTTCACGGCTGACTTCGGGACCGCTGCCGCCACCACCCTTACTTGCAATTTTGTCAATTTCATCAATGAAGATAATTCCGTGTTGTTCGGCTCTTGTAATTGCTTCTTGTTGCAGAGCTTCATTGTCTATCAGTTTATCCATCTCTTCATTAAGCATTTCTTTACGGGCTACATGGACAGTTACTTGGCGTTTTTTTGTTTTCTTTGGCAGAACATCACCGAAGATGCTACCTATATCCATACCCATCATTTGAAAGTCCATTCCTCCTGGGATGTTTATATTTTTAATAGCAGACTGGGTTATGTCCATCTCGATTAGAAAGTCTTCCAGCTTGCCGTCTTTAAGTTCGAATTCACATTGTGCTCGTAAAACTTCTATAGGCACCTCGGTTGCGGTTTGTTTCTTAGCAGCAATTATTTTTTCGAGTATACGCTTTTCGACTTCGGTTTTTGCTTTTTCCTCGACCTCTACGCGTTTTTCGTCTCGTACAAGGCGTATAGAGACCTCTACAAGGTCACGAACCATGCTCTCGACATCTCGGCCTACATAGCCGACCTCTGTGTATTTGGTCGCCTCTACCTTGATAAAAGGGGCCCCAACTAATTTCGCCAAACGCCTGGCTATTTCGGTTTTGCCGACGCCTGTTGGTCCTTTCATTATGATATTCTTTGGTGTTATCTCGTCTCGCACTTCGGCAGGTAATTGGGCACGGCGGTATCTGTTACGCAGTGCAACTGCAACAGCACGCTTTGCAGCGTGCTGTCCGATTATATATCTGTCAAGTTGAGCTACTATCTGTTTTGGTGTAAGCATAGGCAAAGTATAGCCTTAACACAATACTTTGTCTAGTTCTTTTTCTTCATAGCATCTTTGACATCTTGATCGGTGACGGTTCCAGATTTTCCTTCACGAAGGTCTTTTATGAAGTCGTTTCCGAATCTTTGCTTTTGTTGCTGGGCCGCGACAAGTTCAGCTTTGATTGTTGCATATTTCTTTCTCGAGCTGAGTACATACAGAAGAACCGCAATCAACAGAAGAGGAATCAAGATAGCAGGCAACAAGATAGCAATAAGTATTCCTGTAGCCATTGCGAATGTGATTTCACTATTTAGATCAAGTTGATGTTCTGTGAGCCACGCATTATCAAATGTAATTGTCACAACATCACCAGTTCTTGTAACATTAAGGCTGTCGTCTGCAACAAGGTCGGATATACGCACTCCATTGATTGTCCAACTGGAAATTCTTCGGCCGCTTGGAACTACTGCTGTTACAGTGAATTCTTGGTTCATCCCTAGAGTAGTCCTGTTTACAGTAATTTCATCATCTAGGTCAGGGTTCAAAGTAAATTGCTGTGCTTGGAACCTTATTGTAATATCACGAGGGTTCTGCAAGTTGCTTAGCGTAATAACTTGACCGTTAATTTCAGTGGCGTGTACATTCAGGAAAGGTCTGTCGGCCAGAAGTTGAAAGTGCTGGGCCGGGGATGCTGCTATTGTGACGGTCGATCCAACATCAACGGTAATTGTGTTGACATCTCCACCATTAATTGTGAAAGATCCCATGTCGACTTGAGCTTCTGGAATTGTTACAGTGACAGTAACTTGACGAATAAAGCGTGCGGAAATGACAAGATCATTCATGACGCTAAGGTGATTATCAAGGAATGTTTCGGTGATGTTAGTGGCACTGTCAAATGGGACAAGCACATCAGCAGTATTCCTGAAGAAGAATCCAGCAAACCTGTGTCCAGCAGGAGCTGTAGGTTGAACTGCAGACAGAATGTTACCCAAATTAACTTGTGTAACCACACTTCCTCCTACAGTTGCCTCAAGAACAGGCTCGAATATTCCTGGAACATTTGGTAAGCGGGCACCATTGGCGTCCACAGTTTCAAATCTAACTGCGAACGATCTGTTAACGAACGAGGCAGTAACAGTTCGTGGAGACATTACAGTTATAAACGCAGTTGTAGGACCATCCATTTCTGCAGATGAAACATCAAAGCCATTGAACATGAACATACGATTAGCATGTGCCTCGATTCTTATTTGTGATCCGAACACCACTTGTGCATTTTCAAGGTATCCGTATGTATCACCACGACCAAGGAATCTGTCATAGATAACAACATCAAGTTCACCTGCACCAGCTGAAGTTGAAGCAATTAAAACACTTATACTGATTGTCTCGTAGTACTCGGCAATAAGTGTGATTTGACCTGCATTAAGGTGTTGGGCAAGGAAAGCCTCGTTGACATTCGCAAGGTCAAGCGTAAAGATAGGATCCAGGAAGGAAAGTTCCATGTCCCCAAGTATCCATCTAACGAAACGGAAGCCAACCAACTCAGGAGCCATCACAGTAACGCTTGTGCCTTGACCTAAGATAATTGGTTCTTGGTTTGTAATAGCACTTAGTACTTCGGTTGAGTCTGCTGTCGAGTCAACGAAGCGGAATTGTGCGATTGTATCAAAAGTGTAAACCATTGCTTCGAAGTTAACTCTGATCGAACGGTCTGGAATACCAGCCAAGGTAGCAAGGGACAGAGGCATTGGTCCATCATTCCAGTTTGCGTTAACCGAAGCAAATTCCTGACCACCAGTTGCGTTAAGAACCTCGATGCTTGTGAATGAGTAGTGGTTGTTTGCAATCGATTCGATGCCAATGATTGCTGCTCCTGGCAGGTTAGGAATGCTGAGAGTAGTGCCAAGTTGAACATCAACAGTTATCGCGTTTGCAACATTACCATCCAAGGTGTAGGTGATTTGCAGGAAACCTGCATTGGTTGGAACGCCTGAAGCTCCCGTCACATTGATACTTGTTGATGTTGCGACATTAACAAGTCGGAATACGATGGAATTGTTTTCCAGAGCATGTTCGACAAGGAAAGCCTCTGTTAAAGTAACTGCTAGGTTATCTGTGGAACCAGCCAATTCATAACCACCGGTATTCGAGCGAACTAGCCAGCGATATTCAGGATCCCAAGCGATGCCTGCTGATAATACGATGGTTTGTCCAATTTGTCTGATAGATTGGTCGGCCGAAGGTGTTCCAAAACTGTCAGATGCAAATACTATATCGTAGTTTATTGGACTGTGCACAATTGTGAATGTACGGTTCTCGTCGCTGTGTGTATATGTTGGACCCACAGGTGTTCCGTTCAGTTCCCATCCTGCGAACACGAAACCCGTACGATTTGGAATAACCGCACCTTCAGTTGCTTGGTTTGGCATGGTGAATACAGGCTCGCTGCGTGGGTGTCCCAACATGAATAATAGGTCGCCGTTCTGATCCTCGAAGTTGAATCTGATAGCAGGACGGAATTCCTCTAGAGTTATATTGTTGCCAGCGTCCAAGAAGAACACGCCATCAACTGCGTTAGGCCCAACACGATTGGTATTGGCTGTTGCAACTACTGCCGCATTTACTGTTGCAAATGGCAGGACATTTTGACTTGTCAATACTCTAGGAGAGGTGTTAGTTGCAGCTGTTGCACCTAGCCCTGTGATGAATTGGGCGTTTTGCATGTGAACGGTCATAGCTGCAGAGTTAATATGACCCAAGATACCGAAGTTTGGTGTTGTTCCTGTGGTCAAAAAACCCGTTGTACCTGTGTTTATCGCATTTCGTATTGTAGCAGTTCCACCGTTAGCAGAGCCGACAATTCCAGCTGACGATGTAGGTATGCTTAAAGTACCGTTATTACGACGCATAATTCCACGGTTGATTACAAAATCCATGGTTACAGTAGGTCCAGTCCACATTGTACCAATCATTCCACCTGCCCCTGGTTGTGAGTTCGAGCTGGTTTGATTATTTGTAACATTTCCTGTGTTAAGAACGCGTAGGAAATTGACATGAAGATTAGCATTTCCGTTTGCCATACCAAGGATACCACCGTTGGACCATTGCGAGTTCACACTGGCATGGTTCTGTACATCAGTAAAGTTAACCGTTGTAGCATTGGTGCTTGTGCTGACCGAACCTAGAACTCCACCCACTTCGGATCCTGTAACATTATGAATGTGACCGCTTGCGATGTTAATATTTTCAAAATTGTAAACACCAGCAGAAGAAATTAGACCAACCAAGAATCCTGTTCTTGAAGCTGTTGATGTAACATTCCCACCGTGTATTGTCAGGTTTCGGATTGTCCCACCACCTGCCATTGTTCCAAATAGACCACCGTTTGCTGATCCCCAATTCCCATGTAGACCGATGATAGAGTACCCGCCTCCGTCAAATGTATTGCCGGCCGCGAAAGTAGTGATTGGTGTCCAGGCAGATGCAGATACATTAATATCACTTGTCATACGGAAGTGTCTACCTGCAATCCCAGCATTATTACGAAGCACTCCATCCAAGTCCGCCCGTGTGGACAGAAGGAAAGGCGAGTCAATTGTCCCACTGCCTGAATAGGCGTAAACACTGGATGGTTGTTGATTCAATTGCGGCACTGCCAAAGCAAGAACACCAGCCGCAAGCATGATGGTTCCCACTAGTAAGGAAACTACTAGTTTTTTCATTTTGCACCCCCTATTGTTTGTTTGATGATGTCTGCTTGGTTCATTCGAATTGCACCTGCTTGTTGTTTCTTTTGCAGTTCTGCATATTGACGCTTTTTCTTAGCGTTCGACAGCATGATGAGCAGCAGTCCAAGTACAAGCAACGGTACAAGTACAGCCATTGCAATCATACCAATCATAAATACTGTGTTTATCGATGTACCTACTTCGATATGAAGTCCGTCTCTGTTTGCCTCGTAGAGCCAGGCTTGAGTAACTTGGATTGTTGCACTGTTATTAACAACGGCTACATCCTCACCCATGACTTTGAATGTTGTTCTTTGGAACAAGGAGTTCGGGGTGAAGGAAATGGTCAGAGTGTCACCAACACGGACAACATTATCGGTCGAGCTCAGTGTAACTATACCGTTTGAAATATCTTCTGTAACAACAAGAGTCACTGCTTGTGGTGTGAAGTTGAATTCAATCAATATCGAGCCGACAACTTGCACAATGATGTCTCCGTTTGCCAATCTTTGATGAATTGGTCCTTGGATATTGGCGGCTGTAAGCTCGTAGAAGTTACCAGCAGTTGGTGTCAGCCTCACGAATGTTGCAGTCTCGAAAGAACGGGTTGGAGGGGAGAATGAGGTGTTAGGTGTTGCAACCCAGTTAGTGCCATCAAATGTCACAACATTTCCATCTACCGTGCCTTGACCTTCTACTGCGATTTCAACAATGTTCAGTGCAAGGAACACAGCCACGAATTCTGTGTGCAGACCGCTTGTGTTTGATGCGACAAAGGCACTGCTAAAGAAGAAGTTATCCAAGTTGTGTGGATTTTCTAGGTCAGGAATAAGAGCTGTTGCAATAGGTTCTAGCTCGCCATCTTTCATTGTATACCAACCTTGGAATGCGAACAATCTGTCATCATACTCGGCATTCAATTCTGCAATTGTTCCATTGACCGAAACTGAGGCTGCGGACAAGTTCATTTTGATGCCTTGTTCCTCTGTTACAACCCAACCAGCGGTTGTTCTCGCTGTTACTGTAATGTTATGTGCAGCATGTGCAAAGGTAATAACAATGTTTGTTCTGTTTTCGATTAGAACAATCGTAATAAGGTTTCCCGCGGTGTTCAATTCACCGGTGTTCAAACCATCAATTTCATATATGCTTGCATTCATGTCAGGTTGTACGGCAATACGAATTTCTGTACCAACATCATAGTAAGGCTCTAGAACTAGAGGCCATGTTGGACGACCGCCCTCTGGGGTTACGGTGAATGCAACTTGACCTAGTTCTTCATTTACTAGGCTGATATCAATTGCGAATTGTCGTACAAATAATGCTTCTACAGTTATTGTGTTGTTATCATCTGCATGTTGGGCTAGGAATGCCTCTGTGATATCAAAGGATATTTCACCATTTTGCATGTTGAAGTAAGTGTAGCCGATTCGAACATTTTGGTGAAGGTTGCTGATGACCCTTGCCAAACCTGGGACGGTTTGCATTGTCAACCCATCGAATGTATCACCAAGTTGAACGGTAGCGGTGGTTGGTCCATCAAAGACTTCTGAATCACGACCGTCAAGGTAAATGTTTGAAACAACATTTAGGGTAACATCAACAAGGGCGAACTCTGCATTTATGTATACAGGATTTCCTGCTACTTCGACCAGAATTGGACCTGTGATCGGAGACCATGGACCAGTGCTGGATGTTGACCATCCAAGGCTTGTCACTTGGCGGAATGGGTGTGGAATTGCCTCAACTGTGATGGATTGTACTGGACCATCACCCGAGAAGTTTAATGTTGTCCCGAATGCACGCTCTTGCCCATCAATAAGCAGGATACCATAGCCAGGTTGTGCGGATATAAAGGAAACAGGTCTTGGAGCGATTGTTTGGAACAATGCTCTGATGTTAACTGTAAGTGTTGCAGAGTCAACAGGTAGCATGGATAAAATCTCAGCATTCAAGAAGTACGAAGCTTCAAGAACATTCTCGGTTCCACCAGCACCACCAGTAGCGGTTCCAGAGCCAAGGTCAACCCAGATATTCGGCTCCACCTCGACTTGCCAGCCAACGAAGTGGTCGCCTGGAGTATTGAGGAATGTTATCATGTCACCACTTATAAATTGTGGTGTAAATGTAACAGGTGCGAAGTGTGGGATGTTAGGGGTAGGGGTATGAATACGGAACAATGTTGTTTGAGTAACGGTCGAAGTGTCTTCAAATGCAAGGGTGTATTGAATCAATTGCCACTGTGCAAACAGGTTTGAACCTTGTACGACCAAGTCAGTACCAGACATGACTGTTCCGCCTGTTGGAATCCCACTCCAACCCAAGAACATGTTACCGGTTCTTGATGGGACAGGGAGATCATCAAATGTTAGACCAGCGTCCCATTGGTAGTCGTAAGTGTTGTAACCATTTACTGTACCCCCATTTCCATCAAGGGTAATGTTTCCTGCAGCTGCACGAAGAATCGGCCAATTAGGACCCTCAATGAACATAGCCGCTCCAGGAGTTCCTTGGTTCAGAATATTAACAAATGATGGATCTGCGATTTGTGCAGCAGTCCTGCCCAATGCTGTATGGGCAGTAATTGTGTTTCCTGGGAATGTTGTAACATTCGCGGCTGGAATTGAAAGTGTTGATGCCATGTTACCAATCGCACGGTTTGTTGGGAATGCGGTAGTGCTGAAATAGGTGTTGTGAATAAAGAGGTTAGCGATACAGCTGGCAAGAGAAACATCACCAAATATTGCACCACTAAGCAGGTGGGTTCCCGAGGAAGAAATAGTAGAGAGCGAGTTTCTGATGTCAACCCTGACATTATTTGTTCCGTGGTTCAAGTGCCCAATGAACCCGCCATTGTGGTTTGTTATTCCGGTCATATTAAGGCTTCCTGTTACCATGCTGTATTCAATTACAACATTTCTGTTTACACCACCACGAATTCCGCCAAAAATACCACCGTTAACATTGCTGGCAGCAGTCATTGTTCCGCTGAAGGAAGTACCTCTAAATGTAACATTCATATTTGATGCGGCGGAAGGCAATCCGATTTCTCCAACAAGACCACCCAGTTGAGGACCACCATTAAATACAACATCTGATACAGAAGAGTTCTCAACGCGAATTTCGTTTCTTGTTCCAGCGGCATTACCAACACCAACTATTGAACCAAAGAATCCACCGACATACTGCGAACCTCGGATTGAACCATCTCGTACATGCACATTATCAAGCCCAATGTTTAATCCTGATGCAGTTCCTGTGTTTATATTTGATGCAACGATACCCGATGTAGTTGCCCCAGCAGTGGCTGTTCCAATCATGACATTTTCAAATGTTACATTTTGCATTTGTCCCAGGAAGTTTATGAACATACCCTGGTTTGATACAGCTGGGAATCGCATTCCGACAATTCTGTGATTGTTTCCCTCGAACACGGATCCTTGTGCAAAAAGAGCAATCGGAGCCCAATTGCCTGCTGGCAAGTAAATGTCAGCGGTTAACCTAAAGTGTCGGTTAGCTGTTCCCGCATTAGCCAACAATATGGACCGCAAGGTCGTCGCATCACCAATCAGAAACGGGTCTAATTCCGTTCCTGTTCCGGATGCCATCACAGTACCGCTATTTTGTCTTTGCTCGGTTGGATTGGCCATAACAAGGCCGACCGTCAACATCGACAAAATGAACACCGCACTGATGATGAGTGTAGTGATTTTCTTCATCTTTCCCCCTTTTATCTTTGTTATCTTGAGTATATATATAGATTTCTATACCACGACAAAAAACGACAAGTCAAACGATTTTTTGCAAAATTCTTGCTGTTGACAAGGGTTTCTTGTGTGATATAATCCCTCATGGCAAAATCTTTAATCAAAGCAGAGGGCTTAAGGAAGACCTTTCAGCTAAGTAAAAAACAACAAAAGATCAACAGGTCAAATGCTACTAAAAAGGTTGCAGTTGATGATGTTAGTTTTGAATGCTTTGCGGGTGAGATATATGGTCTGCTTGGCCCCAATGGTGCGGGCAAGACTACCGTTATGCGAATTTTGTCTACATTAATGAAGGCAGACGAGGGTGACGCGACAATTATGGGGGCGTCTGTTAAGGACGATCCAGACGCGGTGCGCAAGTCAATAGCATTTTTAACGACTGAGTTAAAGCTGGACGAATTCTTTACGCCGAACTATCTGTATGATTTTTACTCTAACCTGCACAAGATTGACGAGGAAACAAGGAAGACTCGTAAGAAAATGCTGTTCGATAAATTCGGTATAAACAAATTTGCCGAGGTCAAGGTCGGCGAAATGTCAACGGGTATGAAGCAAAAGGTATCCTTGGTCGTGGCCTTGGTGCATGACCCAAAAGTTATTATCTTTGACGAGCCTACAAATGGCCTTGATGTCCTGACCGCGAAAGTCGTTACGGACTTTTTATCAGAATTAAAGAGCCAAGATAGGTGTATCATCGTATCAACGCATATATTCAGCTTGATTGAAAAGGTTTGTGATCGTATAGGAATTATTATCAATGGTAAGATGGTCGTTGACGACACCTTGAAAAAGGTATGCGATGGAAAAACCCTAGAGGACAGATTCTTTGAAATCTACAGAGAAACAACAGGAGGTATAGAGA